>NZ_JAKJTB010000025.1:0-73374 GCF_050337565.1 Vibrio kasasachensis
CGTTCAATCTGAGCCATGATCAAACTCTTCAATTTAAAGTTTTTTCGGCTCAATGAATACTGACTTCAAAACTAATATTTATCCGAAGATAAACATGTAATTCTAAAGCTATTATCATTCCAACAGAATGATAATGAATTGACTGTGCCAAATAATTCCTTTCTACAAGAGAAAGTAGCTATTCGTATTGGTCACTCAGTTCATTGAACCCAATGTGTTTCCGAAGAAACAGTCATTGCCTAAGCAATAACTTATTGGATTATCATCAACGAGTGCCCACACAGATTGATAGGTTTATATTGTTAAAGAGCGTTCTTCTTTGTGACTCACATCACTTCGGAAGAGGCGGTCATTTTAGCGATTTCAAGTTTAGTGTCAACCACTTTTTTCAAACTTTTTTCAAGCAATTTGCTTGGCTAAAAAACCTTACTGACTCTGCTCTGGACTCTTTCGAATCGTTGCCGTGTCAGTGAGGTCGCATTATAGAGATCGACATCACATTGGCAAGCCCTTTTTGTTCTTTTTTTTGATTTTTCTATCGTTTGGGTATTTTCTAATCACTAACGCCTATTTCTTAAACTCTTCTTGGCAAAAGCAAGGCTATATTAGGCGGAAAACATCAATTAAGGAGTAACAATGTCTTCATTACGTAGCTACAAGGGTATTGCCCCATCCATTGGCGAACGCGTCTATATAGATAGCAGTTCTGTATTGGTTGGCGAAATTACTATTGGCGATGATTCTAGTATTTGGCCTTTAGTTGCCGCGCGTGGTGATGTTAACCACATATACATCGGCAAACGCTCTAACGTTCAAGATGGCTCTGTTTTGCATGTTACGCATAAAAACCAACAAAACCCTGAGGGGTATCCGCTTATCATTGGTAATGATGTGACTGTCGGTCATAAGGTCATGCTGCATGGCTGCATTATCAAAGATCGTGTTTTAGTCGGAATGGGCGCGATCGTTCTTGACGGTGTAATAATAGAAGAAGAAGTAATGATTGGCGCAGGAAGTTTAGTTCCGCCAGGGAAAGTACTAGAAAGTGGTTACCTCTATGTTGGTAGCCCAGTCAAACAAGCACGTCCTTTAAATGATAAAGAGCGTGCCTTTTTACTGCAGTCCGCAGCTAATTACGTACAGAATAAAGAAGACTACTTACATCAAGTAGCAGATATCACGCGATAAGCTCTATCATTCCTTGAGCGTTATACTCTTCATCTTCTATTAGTTGCTCAGCCTGCTCTTCTATTTCAAATCGATTCTGATCGAATACATCAAGGGCTTGCTGAGCACCATTAATCGTTTGGTCACTCAATTGACTTAAATAACTCACGCTAGCGACGCACTCAATTAAAGCACCAGACTGTTGAGCCGGAAACGTCACTGCATTAAGTTCTTCATTCCAAGTTTGGATATCGGGAAAGAGAATCGACTGATTCATTACATACCTTCTAAATTTTTTCTAAGCTCACGGAGGATCTGCTTTGTACCTGGTCTTAATCCACGCCACAACATAAAACTCTCAGACGCTTGCCCAACGAGCATACCTAAACCATCAAATGCTTGAATGACACCTTGTTCTAGTGCCCATAGGTTAAAGGTTGTTTTTCCTTTGCCATACATCATGTCATACACGCAAGTATGTGAAGCAAACACGCTAGATGATATTTCCGGTAGCTCACCACTTAGACTTGCCGACGTAGAATTGATGATAACGTCAAACGGACCTTCAACATCTGCTAAGGCAACCGCTTTGATTGGACCAAACGGCTGAAACATCGTTTCTAGTTGCTGAGCTTTGCTCAATGTTCGGTTGGTGATAATCAGTTGTTGCGGTTTTTGATCAAGCAATGGCTTGAGTACACCACGTGCTGCACCACCAGCACCAATCACTAGAATACGAGCTTCTTCTAATGGCACTTGATATTGCAGAAGATCTTGAACTAGACCAGCACCATCGGTGTTATCTCCCAAGATAATACCATCATCAAGCTTTTTCAGTGTATTGACCGCCCCTGCCAGTTCAGCTCGCTCAGTTAAGCGATCGGCAAATTGATAAGCATCTTCTTTAAAAGGTACGGTGACATTGCAGCCTCGCCCACCATGGGAAAAAAAATCGGCGGCAGTTTGGTTGAAGCCATCAACGGGTGCCAGTTCAGCGGTATAGCTCATTGATTGATTGGTTTGACGAGCAAACAGAGTATGAATAAATGGAGATTTGCTGTGATCAATTGGATTACCGAAAACAGCATAACGATCAATTTGTTGTGTCATATCCTTATCACCAAAAACAAAATAGGGTCTGTATTGACCCTATCACTATCTATATAAGGAGGAAAGCGTTACCACTCTCTTGGTTTGAGGTAGTTTTCATAGAGTTTTGCTTCCGCTGATCCCGGCTCAGGCTGATAACCATACTCCCAACGCGCCATCGGTGGCATTGACATTAAAATCGACTCGGTGCGCCCACCACTTTGCAAACCAAACAAGGTGCCTCGGTCGAATACCAAATTAAATTCAACATAGCGCCCGCGTCGGTATAGTTGGAATTGTCTTTCACGTACACCATATGAAGTGGTTTTACGGCGCTCAACAATCGGTAAATACGCTTGTGTGTACCCTTCACCGACTGCTTTTATATAAGCGAAGCATTTATCGAACTCCCATTGGTTTAAGTCATCAAAGAACAAACCACCCACACCACGAGTTTCATCGCGATGCGGCAAGTAAAAGTATTTATCGCACCAAGCTTTATGCTCGCTATATACCTCTTCGCCAAATGGGCCGCAGATTTCTTTAGCCGTGTTGTGCCAATAGGTACAATCTTCTTCAAATGGATAAAACGGTGTGAGATCGAAACCACCTCCAAACCACCAAATAGGCTCTTCGCCCTCTTTTTCGGCAATAAAGAAACGAACATTGGCATGAGATGTTGGTACGTAAGGATTATGAGGATGCATAACCAATGAAACCCCCATAGCCTCAAAACTACGCCCTGCCAACTCTGGACGATGTGCCGTTGCTGAGGCTGGCATCTCTTGCCCACTCACATGAGAAAAATTTACACCGCCTTGCTCAAACACCGCACCATTTGTCATTACACGTGTTCTTCCGCCACCAGCCAAACGCTCACCGGGTTGACGCTGCCAAGCATCTTGCTCAAAATTGGTTTTTCCATCAGAACGTTCTAGCTGAGCACAGATATCATCTTGTAATGACATTAAAAATTGCTTTACGGCTTGTTTATCAATTGCAGCTGGCATGTTGGCTTCCTTTTACTTGTTATCCTTGCCTAAGCACTTTTAGCGTTTTCGCATCACGAATTTCACTTGGCTTATCTCGCCCACTGGTTTCACCATGTAAAATCACCAATAGCCGATCGCCTAGCTGCGCTTGAACTTCTTGAGTGGTTAAGCATGGTGGGAAACCAGAAAGGTTGGCGCTGGTCGAAGTGAGTGGTTTCCCAAGTGCTAAGCACATTTTCTGCACCAAGGGATGATCAGTGACGCGCACCGCAATAGTATCAAACTGACCAGACACCCAATGAGAGACTCTATCACTGGCAGGCATAATCCAAGTGTATGGTCCTGGCCATGATGCTTTCACGGTTTCAAGCTGTTCTTGGCTGAGTTGAGATTCATCAATATAAGGCAGCAGCTGTTGGTAACTTGCGGCAATAAGAATCAATCCTTTTTCTACCGGTCGCTGCTTAAGCATCAATAATTTTTGAATAGCTTGCGGGCTATCTGGATCGCATCCAACACCGAACACCCCTTCCGTCGGGTAGGCAATCACTTCACCTTGTTGTAATGCACTCAGAGCTTGCTCAAAGTTATTCACTCACATTTCCTTTCTAATTTCTGTTAACATTTTTTCTCAGTGTACTAACAATCAAGCGCACAGCCTAAAGCAATTTTTTTATAAATTGTATCAATTCAATTTTTCCCTCGCGCAAACGTTTGCTTGGGGTGAAAATACTCGTATAATGCGGTCAAATTTACTTGCTCACCCCATAGGCAGCTTGAAGGAGTTTGAGATGAAAGTCGGAATTATCATGGGTTCAAAATCAGATTGGCCAACCATGAAACTTGCAGCAGAAATGCTCGACACATTTGGCGTAAGTTACGAAACCAAAGTGGTTTCTGCACACCGAACCCCTCAACTACTTGCTGACTATGCAACTAGCGCTAAAGATCGTGGCTTAAAAGTCATCATTGCAGGCGCAGGCGGGGCGGCCCATCTACCCGGAATGGCAGCGGCTTTCACTAGTTTGCCAGTGTTGGGGGTTCCTGTTCAATCTCGTGCATTAAAAGGTATGGATTCACTACTTTCGATTGTACAGATGCCAAAAGGAATCGCCGTTGGCACGCTCGCAATTGGTGAAGCAGGTGCAGCAAATGCGGGGATCTTAGCTGCACAGATCATCGGCACACACGATGAAGAAGTGATGGCAAAAGTTGAAGCATTCCGCGCTCAACAAACAGAAACCGTACTGGCAAATTCAAACCCAGCAGAGGAGTAATCCATGCATGTTTTGGTGTTAGGTTCAGGGCAACTGGCGCGTATGATGTCACTTGCCGGAGCGCCACTTAATATTAAGATTTCAGCTTATGATATTGGTAGTGGCAACATTGTTCATCCGTTGACTCAAACGGTGCTAGGTCGAGGCTTGGGCAGCGCCATTGCTCAAGCGGATGTGGTCACGGCCGAGTTTGAGCATATACCTCATGACATTCTCGATACCTGTCAACAAAGCGGCAAATTCCTTCCATCAACTGACGCAATAAAAGCTGGGGGTGATCGTCGCATTGAGAAGGCTCTCCTCGACAAAGCAAAAGTACGCAACGCAAACTATGCGGTGATCAATACCCGTGAAGATTTTGAGCTGGCGGTAGAAAAAGTCGGTATCCCAATGGTACTGAAGAGTGCTCTAGGTGGTTATGATGGCAAAGGTCAATGGCGTTTAAAGAATACCGCAGATATAGCGACCATTTGGCAAGAAATGTCTGAATGCCTTACCAGCAGCGACAATCAAGCAATTGTTGCGGAGGAGTTCGTGCCATTCCAACGTGAAGTTTCATTGGTTGGTGCACGAGGCAAAGACGGTTCAATTGCCGTTTACCCACTTGCAGAAAACGTTCATACCGATGGTGTACTTAGCCTATCCAGCGCGATCGCCGATCAAGCGCTACAAGATCAAGCACTACAGATGTTTACCGCTATCGCGGAAAGTTTAGATTATGTCGGTGTATTAGCGCTTGAATTTTTCGATGTCGACGGTGCTCTATTGGTCAACGAAATTGCACCACGAGTACATAACTCAGGACATTGGACGCAGCAAGGTGCTGAAATCTGTCAGTTTGAGAACCACTTGCGCGCGGTATGTGGTTTGCCACTGGGTAGTACAAAACTGGTTCGTGAAACCTCAATGATCAACATCCTCGGTGAGGACAGTTTACCCAACGAGATATTGGAAATGGCGGGTTGCCATATCCATTGGTACGGCAAAGAGAAACGCGCTGGTCGTAAAATGGGACACATTAATGTCTGTGGTGATTACCGTGGTGAGTTACAAAAGCGACTTTGCGCGCTTGCAAAAGTGTTGGATCAGCGAGCATTTCCAGCAGTACATGATTTTGCTAAAAGCTTTTCGAACTAATTTTACAAATTAGTGCCGCCTTATCAGCAGATAGAGAGTAAAAAGCGGCGATATACGCCGCTTTTTTATTCCGATTGAATGTGATTGCATTTTCTATCTGCGCACTGATATTTCGTACCACTCGCCAGCGTTTTTTCAACCAAAAGAGGGTAGCGACAAATAGCGCACTCTCCCATCACAGGTGGCTGATTAACAGCAAACTTGCACTTAGGGTAATTGTCACAAGCGTAGAACAACTTACCAAATCGAGTTTTCCGCTCTACCAAATGACCGTTTCGACATTCAGGGCAAGTAACCTGATCATTTTGTTGGGGTTCGTTTTGCTCAAGTGATTCAATATGATGACACTCTGGATAATGGCTACAGCCAATAAACATGCCATAACGACCTTGGCGAAGAACTAGTTCATTGCTGCACTGTGGGCAAGGTACACCCAACTCTTTGATTATATGCCCATCATTTTGATGTAATGGCTTAATATAATCACATTCCGGATAAAGGCTGCACCCTAGAAACGGACCATGCTTGCCATGACGAAGCTGTAACTCCCCCTCACGCTGCTCAGTCTGACATTTCGGACAGACCTGATGTTCAAGAGCGTGTTCATGGGCAGAAAATAATTGCTGATCTATTTTACTACTCATATACCTACAAAAATTTAATGGAGAAGACCTTGCTCATGGGTGTATAACAGCTCTTCCATAAGCGTGTATGCATTTTCATTGCCGGGCACGTTAAACAGCACCATCAATACAATCCATTTTAAATCATCAAGTTCAAAGTCATTTGTCTCTAAACCCATCACTCGATCTATTACCATTTCGCGAGTTTCTGTAGTAAGAACGCTGACTTGCTCCAAAAACATCAGAAAACCACGAGATTCTAGATCAAGACGCCTCATCTCTTGAGTTGTGTAGATACGCGTTGACGCCGCACCACTGACAGAAATAGCAGATTCAAGTTCACCTTGCTGCAACGCTGCCAATTCTTCTAGCCAGACAAGGGCTTTATAAATATCTTTTTGGTCAAAACCTGCTCGAAGTAATTCATCTTCAAGTTCATCTTGATTGACCTGTAACTCCGCATCGCTATGGATGTAAGTTTCAAATAGATACATTAGGATATCCATCATCATAGCTAGCCCCTCCCCTTACGAATATAGCCACCGGAAACTGCAACAACATGCCCTAAAAGCTCAAGCTCTAAGAGCTGCATCATGACTTCTTGCACTGGGATATGGGTCCTCTGTGCCAAAATATCAACAGGTGTCACATTTCTTCCTACGTTAGCTAGAAGCTTGGCAAATGGCAATTGTTCTTTCGGCTCTTTTTCCGCCAAGCTTTCATGTCTAGGTATATAACTATCAGACCAGCGTAATAAACTGTCTATTTCATTTAAAATATCTTCTACACCCTGCACTAAGCAAGCACCTTGTTTAATCAGTTGGTTGCATCCTCTTGCCTGAGGTGAATGAATTGAACCGGGCAATGCAAAAACGTCTCTCCCTTGCTCAGCGGCATAACGCGCGGTAATAAGAGAGCCACTTTTTTCCGTGGCTTCGATGACCAGAACCCCTAAAGACAAACCGCTAATAATCCTATTACGACGCGGAAAGTTACTCGCTTTAGGTAACGTTGCCGGATGAAACTCAGAAACTAAAGCTCCTTGTTGTTCGATCCGATCAGCTAATCCTTTATGCCGTGCCGGATAGACTTGCTTTAACCCACAGCCTAACACTGCCACCGTACAGCCGTTCGCATTGAGCGCTCCATCATGAGCATACCCATCAACCCCTAAAGCTAAACCACTAGTGACCACCAAGCCTTGCTCTGCCAAAGCGGCAGCAAAATACTTGGCACTATTAAGCCCATCAATGCTGGCATGGCGGCTGCCAACCATGGCAATTTGCGGGAAGCTAAGCGGCGCCAAATCACCTTTAATAAACAACACTGGTGGCGGGGACGGTATTTGCTTTAACAACGGAGGATAAGCGCTATCTTGCAACGTAATAATGTGATGCAGTGATGAAGTGGCTTTCCATTCAAGACACTGCTCTATATAGGCTTTATTCGGCTGATGAATAAAATTCACTTGAGTGGTACTTAACCCGACCGCTTGCAATCGCACGGGATCCCACTGCACGATTTGCTCTGGATCTGCTTTACTCAGTAGCTTTTGCAAGCCTTTAGCTCCCAGCCTTGGAGTAAAATAGAGTGTTAACCAAGCTGTTAGTGATTCAATCGTCATTTTGCTATCACCGCCGATTTAACTAACGTATCGCGCCCAATTGGCTGCCGACTTTCCGTAATCAACGCTAAGCTAAAGTGCTCATAAGATTGAATAACCATCAAACGCCCGACACGAGAGTCCGGAAACTGAAAATCATTATCTAAAGCCTGCTGAACCATTTGGGAGCCACGATCTGCAGGGAGCACTTGGCTACCTTTTTGATAAAGTTCAAAGACATGACCTTGCGCTAGGTCATCACGCGTACCTCGATCAATCACAACTACCTGATTATGCGCAGCATACTGAGCATCTTCTATTCCCCCCAAAATAGTAACCACACTTTGTGGCGGTGATGATTGCGGATAGAAACGTAAATTCAATGGCGATCTATCGTCTTTCAATACCGGCAAAGCGATATCGTCAACCAAGATTTCTTGTAACTGCTTAGTCACTTGCAAGCCCGACATCTGTTTGTTACTCAACTTTAACTCAGCCCAGGCAACTTGTTTAAGCACCACAACTTGGTATTCATCACGAGTATAAGTTTGGCTTAGATGAAATATTCCCCAGCTCAATTGTCGTTGCTTACCACTAATAAACAGTAACTCATCATCAGTAAGATACTGTTTACCATGGTTAGCACCCAATACGCGCGCCGCCCGTTGTAATTGCTTTGCCGTCAACAAGCGTGGGAATTCTAAATAAGGCAGTGATAGTGAATCTTGAGTCGCAGTCGAAGTTTGTTGCTCCAACACCCTAACTTTAGGGCTCAACTGGATCATCGGTTTGATGGTAACGGAAGTACTAGCAAAAGAAATGAGTGGTAAAACAAATACAAACAGTGCGATCCATGATTTCGACAATATCTGATACATAACTCAATCCTGATGTTCATTTTTCGGAAAACCAGATAAGAAAGGCGGTCACTTTATCGACAGAAAAGCACGTCAAAAAGCGTATTGATGCTGTCATTTGAAGTATAAAATGTCTAGAATTGAGCCAACGAGGTTTATCTCGATTCGGCACAAATCAATATTTCGAGTGTATATGTCTGTATTACAAGTATTAACATTCCCAGATGATCGCCTTCGCACCGTGGCAAAGCCCGTGGAAGCAGTGACTCCTGAGATTCAAAAAATCGTCGATGACATGATTGAAACCATGTATGACGAAGAAGGTATCGGTCTTGCTGCAACGCAAGTAGATGTTCATCAACGTATCGTGGTTATCGATATTTCAGAAACTCGCAATGAGCCTATGGTGCTTATTAACCCTGAAATCACCGAAAAACGTGGCGAAGATGGCATTGAAGAAGGTTGTCTTTCTGTTCCGGGCGCTCGCGCTCTTGTGCCACGCGCAGCAGAAGTCTCTGTTAAAGCGCTAAATCGTGATGGTGAAGCATTTGCGTTTGAAGCAGATGATCTATTGGCTATTTGTGTTCAGCACGAACTTGATCACTTAGAAGGTAAACTGTTTGTCGATTACTTATCGCCATTAAAGCGTAAGCGCATCCAAGACAAACTCACTAAGATCAAGCGTTTTAACGAGAAACAGTAACTCAGAAGGAAGCTACCTTGAGCAAACCTTTACGTATTGTATTTGCAGGTACTCCGGACTTCGCCGCCCTTCACTTGGCGGCGTTGTTGTCTTCGGAGCACGAAGTTATTGCTGCATACACTAACCCTGACCGCCCTGCAGGTCGTGGTAAAAAACTGACAGCAAGTGCCGTTAAGAACCTAGCACTTGAGTACAACGTCCCAGTTTTTCAACCAGAAAACTTTAAGTCAGACGAAGCCAAGCAAGAACTTGCTGAATTGAATGCTGACATCATGGTCGTCGTCGCTTACGGTTTGCTATTGCCTCAAGTGGTACTCGATACACCAAAACTAGGGTGCATTAATGTACACGGTTCAATCCTGCCTCGTTGGCGCGGCGCAGCCCCAATTCAACGCTCAATTTGGGCGGGCGATACAGAAACTGGCGTCACCATTATGCAGATGGATATCGGTCTTGATACTGGCGACATGCTAAAAGTGGCGACTTTGCCAATCGAAGCAAACGACACTAGTACCTCAATGTATGCCAAACTGGCAGAGCTTGGTCCCGTCGCGTTAGTTGAATGTCTGAATAACATTGCTGCAGGTACTGCTGTTCCCATCAAGCAAGATGACGAACTAGCGAACTACGCAAAAAAACTCAGTAAAGAAGAAGCTCGTATCGATTGGAATGACGAAGCAACACACATTGAACGCTGTGTTCGCGCATTTAATCCATGGCCAATGAGTCACTTTGACGTCGCTGAAAACAGCATCAAAGTGTGGCAAAGTCATGTGGCAGATCAAACCAGCGATGCACCAGCAGGTACCATTATTCAAGCGGATAAAACGGGTATCTATGTTGCGACAGGAAACGGTGTACTGGTACTGGAGCAACTGCAAGTACCGGGCAAAAAAGCCATGTCCGTCCAAGATATTCTGAACTCACGTGCGTCTTGGTTCGAAGTTGGTAGCCTACTCAGCTAATCAACAAATAAGCTTAACCATTACATACGCGTAATCGCAGTCGTTATTACTGTTAGTACATTTTAGGGGGCAGAGATGCTCCCATTTAATTTAAGGTATTCTCCATGAATGTTCGCGCTGCTGCTGCAAACGTCCTATTTCAAGTGGTAGACAAAGGTCAGTCACTGTCACACGCTCTTCCTGCTGCTCAAAAAACAATTCGCCCACGCGATCACGCTCTGCTTCAAGAGATCTGTTATGGCGCACTGCGCTATCTTCCTCGTCTTGAATCAATTACTAATGAGCTAATGGAAAACCCTCTAAAGGGAAAGAAACGTGTATTTCACCATTTAATATTGGTCGGTATTTATCAGCTAAGCTTTATGCGCATTCCTGCTCACGCAGCTGTTGCAGAAACAGTTGAAGGGACAGAAACATTACGCGGTCCAAGCCTACGTGGCTTAATCAATGCGGTACTACGTAACTACCTTCGTAATCAAGAGGAACTTGACGCGTTTGCCGTAAGCCACAACGCTGGCAAATATGGTCACCCAAGCTGGTTGCTTAAGATGCTGCAAGAAAGCTATCCAGAACAATGGGAGAACATTGTAGAAGCTAACAACAGCAAGGCTCCAATGTGGTTGCGCGTAAACCGACAACACCACACTCGTGATGAGTATCTAGCATTAATGGAAGAAGCCGATATTTCATGTAGTGTTCATGCGTACGCGGCAGATGCTATTAAATTAGACGCTCCTTGTGATGTCACCCTACTGCCAGGCTTTGATAAAGGCTGGGTATCAGTACAAGACGCCGCAGCTCAGTTGTCTATTGATTATCTTACGCCTAAAGATGGTGAACTCATTTTAGATTGCTGTGCCGCTCCAGGTGGTAAAACGGCACATATCTTGGAACACACTCGTGATACCGAAGTGGTGGCAATTGATAGCGATCCTACCCGACTAAATCGTGTTTATGACAACCTAGATCGTTTACAACTGAGAGCAGATGTAATTTGTGGTGACGCACGTTACCCACAAGAGTGGTGGCAAGGTGAGCAATTTGATCGCATCCTACTTGATGCTCCTTGTTCAGCAACAGGTGTTATTCGTCGTCACCCTGACATCAAATGGCTACGTCGTGCAACTGACATTGAGGCATTAGCTGAGCTTCAAAGTGAAATTCTTACGGCAATGTGGCAACAGCTTAAACCAGGCGGTACGTTAGTTTACGCAACTTGCTCTATCACACCGCAAGAGAACAAACTACAAGTGATCGCCTTCCTTGAGCGCACCAAAGATGCGCAACTACAAGACTCAGAGATCGACAACCCAGGCCGTCAGATTTTACCAGGTGAAGATGATATGGATGGCTTCTACTACGCGGTAATGACAAAGAAAGCCTAGCTTTGTCATAAAATTGAAACTTACTCTTTGTAAGTTTCAATTTTTTTTCAATATATTGGAATATGCTCTTTACCCAAAGATATGGCGTTTACTTTATTCGCCAATCAATATCAGATTTTGGGTATATCAGTAACAACATGAGATAAGAATATGAAAATCATCATTCTTGGCGCAGGTCAGGTTGGCGGTACGTTGGCAGAAAACCTTGTTGGTGAAAACAACGACATCACCATCGTAGATAAAAATGGCGATCGCCTGCGTGAACTTCAAGATAAATATGATTTACGTGTTATCAATGGACATGCTAGCCACCCTGATGTACTGCGAGAAGCTGGTGCACAAGATGCTGACATGCTTGTCGCAGTAACTAACACCGACGAGACTAATATGGCGGCTTGCCAAGTTGCCTTCTCCCTTTTTAACACACCAAATCGTATTGCTCGTATTCGCTCTCCTCAATACTTAGCTGAAAAAGAAGCGTTATTCCAATCAGGTGCCGTACCTGTTGACCATCTTATCGCTCCAGAAGAACTCGTAACCAGCTACATAGAGCGCCTCATTCAATACCCAGGCGCATTACAAGTCGTTAGCTTTGCCGAGCAAAAAGTCAGCCTAGTAGCGGTTAAAGCTTATTATGGTGGTCCTCTGGTGGGTAATGCATTATCTGCACTGCGTGAGCATATGCCACATATCGATACGCGTGTAGCAGCGATCTTCCGTCAAGGTCGCCCAATTCGTCCACAAGGTACCACCATTATTGAAGCCGATGACGAAGTCTTCTTTGTTGCGGCAAGTAACCATATCCGCTCTGTAATGAGTGAACTGCAACGCCTAGAAAAACCTTACCGTCGTATTATGATCGTAGGTGGTGGTAACATCGGTGCCAGCCTAGCAAAACGTTTAGAGCAGAATTACAGCGTAAAGCTGATCGAGCGCAACTACCAACGGGCAGAACGCCTTTCTGAAGAGCTGGAAAACACCATCGTATTTTGCGGTGATGCCGCCGATCAAGAGCTACTGGCAGAAGAAAATATCGACCAAGTAGATGTTTTCATCGCTCTGACCAACGAAGATGAAACCAATATCATGTCTGCTATGCTAGCTAAACGCATGGGTGCAAAAAAAGTGATGGTACTCATTCAACGCGGTGCGTATGTAGACTTGGTGCAAGGCGGAGTCATTGATGTTGCAATATCCCCACAACAAGCAACTATTTCAGCCCTGCTGACTCACGTTCGTCGCGCCGATATCGTCAACGTTTCTTCACTCCGTCGCGGGGCTGCAGAGGCTATCGAGGCTATTGCTCATGGTGATGAAACGACGTCGAAAGTCGTTGGTCGTGCCATTGGAGATATTCGATTGCCACCCGGTACAACCATTGGTGCTATTGTACGTGGTGATGAAGTACTTATTGCTCACGACCGCACAGTAATAGAACAAGATGACCACGTAGTAATGTTCTTGGTTGATAAGAAGTATGTGCCTGATGTTGAGGCATTATTCCAACCGAGTCCATTCTTCCTCTAAGGCGTTCTTTACATGGTTAATTTTCGTCCCGTACTGTTCGTTATAGGGTTAGTGCTGTCTAAGCTCGCCCTTTTTATGTACGTACCTACCATAGTGGCATTTGTTTCAGGCACCTCTGGCTTTATCGAATTTGGTCAGTCACTTTTAATCACTCACATTGTTGCTTTTGCTTGTTTAACTGTGGGTCGCACCGCTACCTTCAAACTCAGCGTGCGTGATATGTTTTTGATCACCAGTTTAGTTTGGAGCATTGCTAGTGCATTTGCCGCCTTACCCTTTGTGTTCATCAATCACATCAGCTTCACTGATGCCTATTTTGAAACAATGTCAGGCATTACCACCACCGGTTCTACTGTTCTAAGTGGCCTCGATAACATGGCGCCAAGTATTTTGCTTTGGCGTTCAATATTGCAGTGGCTTGGGGGGATAGGCTTTATCGTAATGGCGGTAGCTATTTTGCCAATGCTAAACGTCGGCGGTATGAAGTTATTCCAAACTGAATCATCGGATTGGTCAGATAAAAGTAGCCCACGCGCTAAAACTGTCGCCAAAAATATCGTATTGGTTTACCTCACCTTAACCGCGCTTTGTATGTTGGGCTTCATATTTTCTGGCATGAATGCGTTTGAAGCCATCAACCATGCGTTCACCACCTTATCAACTGGTGGCTATTCCACCTCTGATAGTTCAATGAACAACTTCTCGCACGGTGCACACTGGAATGCAGCGTTATTTATGTTTTTGGGTGGCTTACCTTTTTTATTATTTGTCTCCGCACTGACGAAGCGAAAACCAAGCATTCTGATTAAAGATGCTCAGGTCAGGGGGTTTCTCTACTTAGTCTTAGGCACTGGTGTAGTGATCAGCACATGGTTGGTACTGCGTAACGGCTACACAATACTCGATGCGGTGCGCGTCTCACTGTTTAACATCATATCGGTTGTGACAACAACTGGCTTTGGTCTTGAAGACTTCACTGCATGGGGGGCACTACCCGCCACACTGTTCGCCTTCTTATTAATGGTCGGAGCTTGTTCTGGCTCAACGTCAGGTGGAGTGAAAATATTTCGTTTTCAGATCGCTATGACATTGTTAAACAAACAAATAATGAAGCTAATTCACCCATCCGGCGTATTCATTCAGCGCTATAATCATCGCCCAGTTAACGATGATATTGTCCGTTCAGTGGTCGCTTTTTGCTTAACTTACTTCATTACTATCATTGTGGTGGCTGGTTGTTTGAGTGCTCTGGGGCTTGATCCTGTGACCAGTATTTCTGGCTCAATCACTGCAGTAGCAAATGTGGGGCCGGGCATGGGCAGCATCATTGGCCCAACCGGCAATTTCTCCCCCTTACCTGACGCTGCAAAATGGATTTTAAGCTTTGGTATGCTAATGGGAAGGTTAGAAATTTTGACTATTTTAGTACTTTTCTTCCCTGCCTTTTGGCGACGCTAGTTAAACGATTCAACGGAATCGTTAGATAGGTTGAACAAAATAATAAATAGCAAAGAAATGACAGGCGCATCCCGCCAATACAAACCCATGCCAAATCGCGTGGTTGTAAGGGATGCGCTTAGACACATAGAAAACCACCCCAAGCGAATAGATCAACCCGCCAAGCGCCAGCAAAGTTAAGCCACCCCATTCCACGTTCAAAGCCAGTTGATAGATCACCACTAACGATAACCACCCCATCATAAGATAAGTTATCAGTGATAATTTTTTAAATCGATATACGAACGCCAATTTCATAATGATGCCAATTAAAGCAATACTCCAAATGACGATCATCAAACCAATTGCCAATGGAGTGCGTAAACTGACCAATAGGAACGGTGTATAACTCCCTGCAATTAAGAGATAAATAGCGCAGTGATCAAAGGTTTTTAGAGCGCGCTTCGCGCGTTTATAGGGGATGGCGTGATACAAGGTTGAAGCAAGAAACAGCACGATAATGCTGCTTCCATAAATGCTCATACTCGTCATGGTGAGCACATCCGCATTATGCTCGACCGCTTTAGTCAGTAGCAACACCAACCCTACAATCCCAAAGACCATGCCAATACCATGAGTCATGGTGTTAGCTATTTCTTCTTTAACATTGTATGAGGTGGAATTTTTATCTACTGACATAACTGGCTACTCGGGATTGGACAAAGTCTGCATCCGAGTATGGCACATTAAGCTTACACGTGTAAGCTTAAAATAATAGCAGTTATATCAACACGTGGTTTCTAGATAGTCCAACACCTGTTGACCGGCCTCTTGAGGTGAAGCGGTTAGAGAAATCGTCAGCTCCCTCTTTAACTGACCCACACCTAGCAGCGACGCTAACATTCCTTTAGCACCTTCACGGTGCCTATCAACCTCAAACCATAACTTCAATTGCTGCTCTTCTCGAAAAGCCACCAGTTCAACTTCTCGCCAACGTCCATGATAAGGTCCTGTTGTAGGGACAAATTCGAACTCTTGAACAAATGGCAGGCTAAAGCCATCCACCGCTTCACATTCTACTTGGCGTATACGCATTCCTTGCGCTTCTAGTGCGGATAATATTCCATCCATCAACGGTTCAGGGCGAACGGTTAAAATATCGGTATCTGTTGGGTCTTTTGCCAATGCGATATCTAAGCCAGTATCCAACCAAACTTTTGAATCACCGATGGTCACCGGGGTATTCCACGGCACATCCAATTCCACTTCGAAATCACGCTTTTCTCCAGGGTGGATGGTAAAGGCATAAGGTAAATTCCATTTAGCCAAAACATAGCTTTGCGGCGCTCGACGTTTCTGAGTGGTTTGATGCTGGGCTTTATCGTGATTTACCGGCACTTCTTTGATGTAGCGGCAACAAAGTTTTAAATCAATATTATCTATAGCTTGCTCGGTCGCACCACCATAGACATGAATGGTCACATTTACTTTCTGACCAGGATAGAGCACTTCTTGCTGCAGTACCGAATCAACTTGAGCAGAGCCAATACCAAAACTGGCGAGGGTCTTTTTAAAAAATGACATATTACTCCTCCTTGAAACTTGGCTTAGTCAAACCAAACTGATGATCTCAATAATATTATTTGGTTTCTCCGTCTCATTTCCATAGACCATCTCATATTATTAACCTAGCTACCACTGCTAGTGATCAGGTTTTCACCACTCCGATACTAGCCTTTGTTCACAAACTCATCATAAAAACACTTTTATCCCTATAATTTATAGTGACTTATGCTTTTATTATAGTGATTAGATATCGACCAATTTCAGCCTGGGTGCTAACCTATCTTTGATATGTTCTTCATATCATAATCCCTATTCAAGCATTTGGATTGGCGAAGGCCAGAAAAGAGCCACCCTTCAGTAATGAAGCTTAACTCATGATTGGATAGGTCATTACGTTGGCAATGGATATGCCTGACAGTTAGGTAATTAGATGCGCCCAACAACAGTCAGGTTTTCGCACACAAACCGTAGTGCAACGCGTCGTCGCAGTGGTTTCACCACTGCGCTTGCCGCACCAAAAATTGCGCCTACTATGACTTTGGTAGAGAAAAACGCCATTCTGGTGACAACTCCACGCGAAGAAATTAAGGCGGCATAATAAAGAAGCGCAGTTACGCTGCGCTTTTTTCTTGCCTCATTTTTCTATCTAACGCTTTTCTTGCACTTTGTAGATTGCTATTCCCCATACCGATTTGTTACCTTTGTCCTAAAATCATTATAAATACTGTGGAGAAAGTAAATGAATTGCCATCGCATCGAAGAGTTAATTGAATTAATGGAGCCCGAGTGGCAAAAAGACCAAGAGCTCAACTTGCTTCAGTTTATTGTTAAGTTAGCTAATGAAGCTGGTTACCAAGGACAACTCGAAGAGTTGACCGATGATGTTCTAATTTACCACCTTAAAATGCGTAATAGCTCTAAAGATGAGATGATTCCAGGTTTGAAAAAAGACCAAGAAGATGATTTCAAAACTGCCATTTTGCGTGCGCGCGGTCTGATTAAATAACGCTCAACCCCTTTTAAAACAAGCAGCAATCAGCTGCTTTTTTATTATCTAACGTTAAATCCTCTGTTACTTCAGGTTTTTATTAAGGAAATAATTGTTAAAGGTTGATAGCGTTAAAGAAATGAATTTGTTATTCACTGTATACTTTCCCTTCTAATGATAATTTCAAAAGCAATGTCTGAAGTACAAAGCGCTCAAACAACATTCTAAGCATATTTTTTGTAGAGCACGACTTGGTTACTTCATTATTTAATATGAGCGCTACGACAGAAACTGCGCCATTGAAAGCCTAGAGGAAGCGTAATGAGTCAGGACAAAATCGACATCAAAGATGTGACTCCCAAAACTTATAACCCCAAGACCCATAAAGGGCAAGACGATCGTTTTAACCCAAACAATCGTATCTATGTTCGCGAAAGCAAAGGAACATTCCAAAAGCTTCGCCGCTATGGTGGCTGGTTCTTATTACTACTATTTGGTCTAGTGCCATGGCTACCCTTTGGTGAACGACAAGCAATATTGCTCGACATTGGTAACCAGCAATTCAACTTCTTTGGTACCACACTTTACCCACAAGATCTGACTCTACTCGCTACCTTATTTATAATTGCCGCCTTCGGTCTGTTCTTTATTACCACCTTCCTCGGTAGAGTTTGGTGTGGCTATCTATGCCCGCAAACGGTATGGACTTTTATTTACATCTGGTTTGAAGAAAAATTAGAAGGCAACGCCAACAAGCGCCGCAAGCAAGACTCCAATAAGCTCACAGCAAAGCTCGCCATGCGCAAAACACTGAAACATATTGCTTGGATAACCATAGCTCTCGCAACTGGGTTTACCTTTGTTGGCTACTTTGTACCAATCCGGGATCTGGTGGTGGACTTTTTTATTTTTGACGCTAGCTTTTGGCCGGTTTTCTGGGTTCTATTCTTTGCCGTTTGTACTTACGGAAATGCCGGATGGATGCGTTCAATTGTATGTCTACACATGTGTCCTTATGCCCGCTTCCAATCAGCCATGTTTGATAAAGATACCTTTATTGTTGGCTACAACATTGCACGCGGTGAAGATCGCGGTCCTCGCTCACGCAAGGCAGATCACAAAGCTCTTGGTTTAGGCGACTGTATAGACTGTAACTTGTGCGTGCAGGTATGCCCAACCGGTATCGATATTCGCGACGGATTACAATATGAATGTATTAACTGTGGCGCCTGTATTGATGCTTGTGATCAAACCATGGATAGGATGGGTTATGAGAAAGGTCTAATCAACTACACAACTGAACATCGCCTCTCTGGTCATAAAACCAAAGTAATGCGACCAAAACTGATTGGTTATGGCATGGTATTACTGGTGATTATCGGGCTATTCTTTGCGCAAATTGCGACTGTTGACCCGGTTGGCATGAATGTACTGCGCGATCGTTCTCAATTGTCTCGTGAAAACAGTTCTGGTGAAATAGAGAACACATACACCCTCAAGATAATCAATAAAACTCAGCAAGTTCAAAGCTATCAATTGAGCGTCACGGGTTTAAATGGCGTGTCTTGGTACGGAAAAACAACGGTACAAGTAGCGCCAGGCGAGGTCCTCACCTTACCAATGAGCCTTGGTATTAACCCTGAGAATCTCAGCTCTCCTGTTTCGACAATTCAGTTTATACTGTCTGACAGTGAACAATTTACCGTTACGGTAGAAAGCAGGTTTATCGAAAAGTTATAACCTGCTCAACCAACCAAGGATACGGAAAGGGCTCAGCAATGAGCCCTTTTATTTCTATGTCAGAGACAGCATTTAACTTTGAAGCGCTTACCCCCGATTTTATGTGGTATGCGATAGAAAGCATTGGAATTCGCGCCGAATCAGGTTTTTTGGCACTCAATAGCTATGAAAACCGTGTTTATCAATTTGTTGATGAAGAACGCCAGCGGTATGTGGTGAAGTTTTACCGACCTCAACGTTGGAGCAAAGAGCAAATCCAAGAAGAGCATGATTTCACACTCGAGTTACTTGAATCTGAAATCCCTATCGCTCCACCTTGCATAATCAATGGACAGACACTTCATGAATATCAAGGCTACCTATTTGCACTATTTGCCAGTGTTGGTGGTCGCCAATTTGAAGTAGATAACCTTGATCAGCTAGAAGGTGTCGGGCGATTTTTAGGTCGTATTCATAATGTCGGGTCACGTAAGTCTTTTATTCATCGCCCAACCGTCAGCTTAGAGGAATACCTCTATCAACCACGGGAAATCCTGCAACAGTCTCCATTCATTCCAATGCACTTAGAAAATGCATTTTTTAGTGATTTGGATCTTTTGATTAGCCGAATAGAGCAGAACTGGCAAAAACCCGATCAAATCTTACGCTTACATGGTGATTGCCACCCAGGCAATATTTTGTGGCGTGACGGACCTATGTTTGTCGATCTTGATGATGCTCGAAACGGTCCTGCCGTGCAGGATTTATGGATGCTGATTAGTGGTGATCGCGCCGACAAAATGATGCAGCTTGATATCATTTTAGACGCTTACCAAGAATTTAATGACTTCAATATGAGTGAGTTGAAACTAATTGAGCCATTGCGCGGTCTACGTATGGTGCACTATATGGCATGGTTGGCAAAAAGATGGCAAGATCCGGCATTCCCCATTGCCTTCCCTTGGTTTAATGACCCCAAATATTGGGAAGGTCAGGTATTGTCATTTAAAGAACAAATTGCGGCTCTCAACGAGCCACCACTATCACTAATGCCACAATGGTAAAGTTAGCAAAGCACCACATGGAGATAATAATGAAAAAGCTATTGGCACTATTTGCAATGTTAATGATGAGCTTATCGGTTCATGCCGCTAAGTTTACAGAAGGAGAATACTACAAAGTTTTAGATCACGAGTTAGCTAAAAAACCTGTCGTCTCTGAATTATTCTCATTTTATTGCCCGCACTGCAATACTTTTGAACCGATCATTCGTCAGCTAAAAGCACAACTGCCTGAGGGCGTAAAACTGCAAAAAAACCATGTATCATTTATGGGTGGTGCCATGGGTGAGCCCATGAGCAAAGCTTACGCAACAATGATTGTGCTAAAAATTGAAGACAAAATGGCACCGATCTTGTTCAACCGTATCCACACCATGCGCCAAGGACCAAAGAATTCTGAAGAATTACGTCAAATATTCCTTGATGAAGGTGTCGACGCGAAGAAATTCGATGCCGCTTATAATGGCTTTGCGGTAGATTCGATGGTACGTCGTTTTGATAAACTGTTTAACGACAGCGGTCTTTCGGGTGTTCCAGCGGTTATCGTGAATAACAAATATCTAGTGCAAGCAGACTCCATCACAAGTATTGACGAGTACTTCGCTCTAGTGAACTATTTACTAACACTAAAGTAACCACAGCAAAAGGAGCCTCGGCTCCTTTTTCCTAACTCCCTTTGTCGCTGTTCGTTCAATTTCCCGTGCTTTCATCCCCACAATCAACATCATTTCTTGCCCATCAGATCACACCAACAAAGATTACCTACAACTCTCAACTCTTGTTTGCACTATAAATTATCCATCACTTTTATTTCATTAAGAACTCTGGAACCAAAAAATACAATAAAACAAACGATTAGCATCTAAGTAGTGAGATTGATAAATATCTTAGATACGTCAATAAAAAATAATAGATACGCCAATATGAGAAATAAGGTTAAAATTCGCGCCTAATAAAAAATGATATGCAATTAAACCTACCCGTTGCTCGAGAAGTCGAGTGAATCGGTCAGATTAGTTAAGATCTGCCCAATTTGATGAGAATCTTGGAAAAATGAACGTAAAATACTCTCTAATTACACTAGCTCTAATTAGTGGCTCTGCATCAGCTCAGCTTGCTGAAACAGCTGGATTCGCTGGTGAAGTATCACTAAGTACTGGTTTTTACTCTACCGAGTCAAACCTAAACACAGATGACAGCAACAAAGATCTTAATGTAACTGATTCAGGCGCTCCAAATGATGCTGTTAATGGTGGTCTACTACTACCTCTAGGAAACATCTCTTACACTTTCGGCAGCGATCTAAACCAACAGTTCTACGCGGGTACGTCTCGTGAAGATATAGCAACCGGTACACTAGCATTTGAAATGGGCTACAAGTACCAACTTGCGTCTGGCATGATCATCGATGCGTCTATTCTACCAACTATCATGTCTGGTGAAGTATGGGCTAACCCATACCAAGCAACAAACCGTCAAACCACTGATGAAGATGGCAACGCATACCGCCTAAAACTTGAGAACATTGCGGGTTCTAAATTCTCTGTAGACATGGCGTATGCAACTAAAGACGTTGAAAACGATGTTTTGGGTGCAAGTGAAGAATCACTTCGCCGCGATGCAAATGCGTTCTACTTCAGAACTGATTACAAGTACATGGTTGATCAAACCACCATGCTTAAACCTCGCCTATCTTTCATCAGCTCTAATGCAGATGGCGACGCAAACTCATTCACAGGCTATGGCGTTGAACTAAGCTACTTCAAGTTCTTAAACCGTCATCAGTTTGCTTTAACTGCTGGCTTCAACACTCGTGATTACGATGCGGGCAACGTAGCATTTGGCAATACAACTCGTGAAGATGACGAAATGAGCCTATTCGCAGCATACGAATACGCAAACTTCATGGATTGGCAAGATTGGTCATTAATATCATTTGCTGGTTTCGGTAGCAGCGATTCAAACATCGATTTCTACGACAAAAACGAATACATGATGTCTGTAGGTATGAGCTACCAGTTCTAACCTCTGCTGAAACAAGACAAGAACCCACCCTTCACGGTGGGTTTTTTATACCGCTTGCGCATGCAGATGTTTGAGCAAACGATCCATAGCACGGTAACCTAATGCTTCAGCTAAATGAGTGCGCTGGATACGCTCCTCTCCTGCTAAATCAGCAATAGTGCGAGCTACTTTGATGATGCGATGATACGCACGAATCGATAAACCGAGCCGATGCAGAGCTTGCTCTAAAAATTGCGCATCACTTTTTTCAAGTGGGCAGTCCCGCTCAATCTCTCTACTCCCAAGCAATGCATTGGCTTTGCCGCCACGCGCTAGCATTAATTCTCTTGCCACTTTCACTCTACGTTTGACCAGTAGTGTTTCTTCTCCTCTGTCACCACCTTCGGCAAGGGTGCCTTTAGGCAGTGCTGGGATCTCGAGCGACATATCAAAGCGGTCCAAAAAAGGACCTGATAATCGACTTAAATACCGCAATGCAGCATGAGAATTAGCATGATATTTTTCCGTATCATAATGCCCGCTCGGGCTAGGATTTAGTGCTCCAATTAGCTGAAATCGAGCAGGAAAACGGGTTTTACCTTGGGCGCGAGAAATTATTATTTCGCCCGATTCTAGCGGCTCTCGCAATGCATCTAATACTTTTCGTTCAAACTCCGGCATTTCATCTAAAAACAGTAACCCATTATGCGCTAGAGATATCTCCCCCGGTTTAGGTACAGAGCCACCGCCAACTAACGCAGCCATTGAACTGGAGTGATGAGGCGAACGAAATGGACGTCGTTTCCAATTAAATTGATTTATCTCTTGCTGAGTCAACGATGCCACAGAAGCTGATTCCATCGCTTCGTCATCCGACATTTGTGGCAACAAATCACTTAAACGGGAAGCCAGCATGGTTTTTCCTGTACCCGGAGGACCGATAAATAACAGATTATGGTGTCCTGCGGCCGCTATTTCTAACGCACGCTTGCCCTGCTGTTGACCAATGATATCTTGCAGGTCCCTTTCGAGCAGATCGTTCGTTTGTACCGAATCTGTTTGATGTAAACTCAAACTTTTTTGCCCGCAGAGATCAGCGCAAACCTCGAGTAAGCTATGCGCCGATTTATGTATCTGTTTACCAACCAATGCGGCTTGATCACCATTAATATGCGGTACGACTAAACCCCGCCCTTGGCTTTGCACAACAAGTGCCGCAGGTAATACCCCTTTAACACCTCGCAATTCTCCCGATAACGCCAGTTCACCAAGAAATTCACGCTGACTAAATGCGCTAAGAGGGATTTGTTCAGAAGCCGCCAAAATACCTAATGCGATTGGTAAATCAAATCGGCCCCCCTCCTTAGGCAAATCTGCAGGGGCAAGATTAACGGTGATCCGCTTCGCTGGAAATTCAAAGCGAGAATTTATGATCGCACTACGTACTCGATCACGAGATTCCTTGACGGTTGTTTCCGGTAATCCCACCAAAGCAAACCCCGGCATACCATTGCTAATATGCACTTCAACTGTCACCAAAGGAGCTTCTACTCCCACTGATGCACGACTATAAACCACCGCTAACCCCATACGTCTCCTTATACGCTCCATCTATCCAAGCGCTTATTTTTATAGCACTATTGTTATATAGCGTGGTTAGTTGCTGAGATAATGTGAAAAAAGAATGAGTTTTTGCTTGTCAATTAACGGAAATATGTGATACCACTAGTAATAGAAAAGTCGACGTACCCATTGCGCGAACACAACGGTTAAGAATTAATAATGAACTTGAACGCCCGCTTACATTCACTGATTTCCCTGATTATCGTGGTCATTATCGGATCGCGCGGGGTCTAGTGGGCGAAAGATAGCCAAGAATTAGACAAACCCCCGCACTGAAAGGTTCGGGGGTTTTTTTTAACCAATTTGAATGTTTTTTAGGCAAGACACGGCAAGAAATTTAAAATAACAATCGCTCACCTTGAAGGATAACAAGCGAGCGATATCAGGAAGAATGGGAGCGCACATGAAGTGCAAACAACACAAGGAATGCTACGCAAGTAGCGAAGGAGGCGGACAATGACAGGTGCAGAATTAGTCGTTGCCGCGTTGCAGCAACAAGGGATCAAAACCATCTTTGGCTACCCTGGCGGTGCCATTATGCCAATCTATGACGCACTTTATGACGGCAATGTTGAACACATCCTTTGCCGTCATGAACAAGGAGCAGCGATGGCTGCAATTGGTATGGCTCGAGCTTCACAAGAAGTCGCCGTTTGTATGGCGACATCTGGTCCGGGGGCAACCAACCTAGTAACAGGGCTTGCCGATGCGTTTATGGATTCTATTCCACTTGTCGCCATTACAGGTCAGGTAGCTAGCTCGCACATTGGTACCGATGCCTTCCAAGAGATGGACGTAATCGGTATGTCTCTATCTTGTACCAAACACAGCTACTTAGTGACCGATATCAATGACCTCGCACCGACGTTGGCAGAAGCTTTCGAAGTGGCGAAAACCGGTCGTCCTGGGCCTGTTCTTGTTGATATCGCCAAAGATGTTCAGCTTGCACAAACACCAATCACACAACTCACACCATTTGTACCACCAGCAATGCCCATTGCCAGTAAAGAGGCAATAGCTAAGGCTCAGGCACTACTATCTGAAAGTTCACGCCCTGTTCTGTATGTAGGTGGCGGCGTTCAACTAGGTCATGCTACCGAATCGGTTCGAAAGTTTTTACGTTTAAACCCAATGCCAACCGTTAGCACACTAAAAGGGCTTGGAACTATTGAACGCCACGACCCTCACTACTTGGGGATGCTGGGGATGCACGGTACAAAAGCAGCCAATCTAGTAGTTCAAGAAAGTGATTTGTTGATTGCCGTCGGCGCGCGTTTTGATGATCGCGTTACGGGAAAATTAGACACCTTCGCGCCGAATGCTAAAGTCATTCATATTGATATCGATGCAGCAGAAATCCACAAATTACGCATCGCTCACGCGCCATTACGTGGTGAAATTCCAACCATTCTTTCTCAGCTTGAGCTGACTCATGACATCACCCCATGGGTGAAACACAGTGAAAGTTTACGCAGTGGATTTAAATGGCGTTACGACCATCCTGGAGAGCTTATCTATGCTCCAGCCTTGCTTAAGCAACTATCCGATTTAATGCCTGACAGCTCTATCATTTCGACTGACGTTGGTCAGCACCAAATGTGGGCAGCGCAACATATTCAACCGAGAGAGCCGCAAAACTTCATCACATCAGCAGGTTTAGGCACCATGGGGTTTGGCTTACCAGCCGCAATGGGTGCTGCCGTTTCGCGCCCTGACGACCAATCTATTCTAATCACTGGTGACGGTTCATTCATGATGAATGTACAAGAGTTAGGTACGCTGAAGCGTCGCCAAATCCCAGTGAAAATCGTGTTACTGAATAACCAACGTTTGGGAATGGTTCGCCAATGGCAATCATTATTCTTTGATGGTCGCCACAGTGAAACCATCCTTGATGACAACCCAGATTTTATCACCTTAGCTAAAGCATTTGATATTCCAGGTAAAACCATCACAACCAAACAAGAAGTTGAGCCCGCTCTAAAAGAGATGCTAGCAAGTAAAACATCTTATCTGCTTCATGTGTTAATTGATGAAGAACAGAACGTATGGCCACTCGTTCCACCGGGTGCGTCTAATAGTGAAATGCTGGAGAACACCTAAGATGGAAAGATATTTACTCGACATTAAGGCTGACGATAAACCGGTTTTGCTAGAGCGTGTTCTGCGTGTTATTCGTCACCGTGGTTTTATCATCAAACAAGTAGCAGCAACGCAAAACCATGAGAGCCACGTCGCTAGCGTTGAAATCATTGTAGATAGTGATCGCCCTATCTCATTTATTACTAATCAAATTGAAAAACTCTGGGATGTTCGTACTGTTGATGTCACACAAATCGCTCGTGATGAACTACCTAATAATAACTTACAACAAAGAATCTGTGCATAAGGAAGGCAACTAATGGCAACAAACACAGCAGACTACATTTGGTTCAACGGTGAGATACTTCCTTGGGCAGAGGCGAACGTTCACGTACTCACCCATGCAATGCACTACGGCACTTCAGTGTTTGAAGGCGTACGCTGCTATAACACCCCAAAAGGACCGATTATCTTTCGTCATCGCGAACACGCACAACGTCTAAAAAATTCCGCAAAAATCTACCGCTTCCCAATTCCATATTCGGTAGAACAAATCATGGAAGCGACTCGCGAAACACTACGCCAGAACAAACTCGACAGTGCCTACATTCGCCCACTCGCATTTGTTGGCAATGTAGGTTTAGGCGTTTGCCCACCAACAGACACTGAATTAGATCTCATCATCGCCGCTTTCCCTTGGGGATCTTACCTTGGTGAAGAGGCACTCGAAAATGGCGTCGCGGCTATGATTTCAAGTTGGAATCGCGCGGCACCAAACACCATACCAACCGCAGCAAAAGCTGGGGGCAACTACCTTTCTTCACTCCTTGTTGGTGGTGAAGCTCGTCGTCACGGTTATGCCGAAGGAATCGCTCTCAGTGTTGATGGTTACCTATCCGAGGGGGCTGGTGAAAACATCTTCGTCATCAAAGATGGCATTATTGCAACACCACCATCAACCAGCGCTATTTTACCAGGCATCACACGTGATTCGATCATGACCCTCGCTCGCGAAATGGGCTATGAAGTTCATGAAAGCAATATTGCCCGTGAAGCACTTTATCTTGCAGACGAAATCTTTATGACAGGTACAGCAGCAGAAGTTGTACCTGTCAGCTCTGTTGACCAAATTGAAGTCGGTTCAGGTAAACGCGGACCAATCACTAAACAAATTCAAGATGCATACTTTGGGCTGTTCAATGGTACCACCGAAGATAAATGGGGATGGCTTGATTACGTCTACCCACAAGATGCAGCCAAGTAGTAGAGGAAAAGGATATGCCTAAATACCGATCAGCCACCACCACCCACGGACGAAATATGGCTGGAGCACGCGCGTTATGGCGTGCCACTGGGGTAAAAGAAGAAGATTTTGGTAAACCAATTATTGCTGTAGTTAACTCTTTCACTCAGTTTGTACCTGGACACGTGCACCTAAAAGACATGGGTCAACTGGTTGCTGGCGAAATTGAAAAAGCAGGTGGCATCGCCAAAGAATTCAACACCATCGCCGTTGATGATGGTATTGCCATGGGTCATGGCGGAATGCTCTACTCGTTGCCATCTCGTGAGTTAATTGCCGATTCCGTGGAATACATGGTGAATGCACACTGTGCCGATGCGATGGTGTGTATCTCTAACTGTGACAAAATCACACCGGGGATGATGATGGCGGCAATGCGCCTCAATATTCCAGTGATTTTTGTCTCTGGTGGTCCAATGGAAGCAGGTAAAACCAAGCTTTCAGACCAAATCATCAAACTCGATTTGGTCGATGCGATGATCCAAGGTGCCGACCCAACCATATCAGATGAGCAAAGTGAGCAAGTCGAGCGTTCCGCTTGCCCAACTTGTGGTTCATGCTCTGGTATGTTTACTGCTAACTCAATGAACTGCTTGACCGAAGCGCTCGGTTTATCTCAACCGGGTAACGGCTCAATGCTAGCAACGCATGCTGACCGAGAGCAATTATTCATTAATGCTGGTAAGCGCATTGTTGACCTTACACGTCGTTATTATGAACAAGATGATGACTCAGCTCTTCCTCGCAATATTGCTGACCGAGCTGCGTTTGAGAACGCCATGGCACTGGATATAGCTATGGGCGGTTCAAGTAATACTGTGCTTCACTTGTTGGCATCGGCACAAGAAGGTGAGATTGATTTTGACATGGATGATATCGATCAGATGTCTCGCCGTGTTCCACATCTATGTAAAGTCGCCCCTTCTACCCCGAAATATCACATGGAAGATGTTCACCGCGCTGGTGGAGTGATGGCAATTTTGGGCGAGCTTGATCGCGCTGGTTTACTCAACAACCAAACTCGAACCGTACTTGGTTTAAGCATGCAAGAACAGCTCGCTCAGTACGACATTATGCAAACTGAAGACGAAGCCATACTGAAATTTTTCCGCGCGGGTCCCGCGGGCATTCGCACCACCAAAGCCTTTTCACAAGATTGCCGCTGGGATCGTCTTGATGATGATCGCGTTGATGGCTGTATCCGCACCAAAGAAAATGCCTTTAGCCAAGAAGGTGGCCTTGCTGTGCTTTCTGGCAATATCGCGCTCGACGGTTGTATTGTCAAAACGGCGGGTGTCGATGAAGATAGTCTGATATTCCAAGGACCAGCGGTTGTGTTTGAAAGCCAAGATACAGCGGTAGAAGGTATTTTGGGTGGACAAGTCAAAGCCGGTGATGTTGTCGTGATCCGCTATGAAGGACCAAAGGGCGGTCCGGGGATGCAAGAAATGCTCTACCCGACCACTTACCTCAAATCGATGGGTCTTGGTAAATCTTGTGCACTACTTACCGATGGGCGCTTCTCTGGCGGCACATCCGGTCTTTCGATTGGCCACGCATCACCAGAAGCAGCGAGTGGCGGGGCTATTGGTTTGGTTAATAATGGCGACATCATTGCGATTGATATCCCTAGCCGTAGCATCACTTTGCAAGTCCCAGAGCAAGAACTCGCTCAGCGCCGAGCAAAACAAGATGCCCTCGGCTGGAAACCCATTGATCGCCAACGCGAAGTCTCTTTGGCACTAAAAGCCTATGCCATCATGGCAACCAGCGCCGATAAAGGAGCTGTTCGCGATAAGAGCAAGCTAGAGGGATAAACATGACGGAATCCTTCCCTAGGCACGATCGAAAACCCACTGGCGCAGATTATCTGCGTCAGGTTCTGCGCGCGCCCGTTTATGAAGTTGCTATAGTCAGCCCACTGCAAGCTATGCCTAGGTTGTCGGCACGTATTGGCAACCAAGTTCAGCTTAAGCGTGAAGATCGCCAGCCAGTACATTCGTTTAAACTGCGTGGCGCTTACAACATGGTTTCAAGTTTAAGCGACGGACAAAAGGCTGCTGGGGTAATTGCAGCATCGGCAGGTAATCATGCCCAAGGTATGGCACTTTCTGGCACTAAGCTTGGCATTAAAACCACCATCGTAATGCCTAAAACCACGCCCGACATAAAAGTTGAAGCAGTACGAGGTTTTGGCGGTAATGTAATACTGCATGGCAACAACTTTGATGAAGCCAAAACAGAAGCTGAGCGCCTTTCCGCTGAGTACGGTTATACTTTTGTTCCGCCATTTGATCACCCTTTGGTGATCGCAGGGCAAGGAACCATCGGCATGGAAATGCTGCAGCAAAATGGTCACTTAGATTATATCTTCGTCCCTGTTGGCGGAGGTGGTCTTGCGGCTGGCGTAGCTGTATTGGTCAAACAGTTAATGCCTGAAATCAAAATCATCGCGGTAGAGCCGGAAGACTCGGCCTGTTTAAAAGCAGCCCTTGATGCGGGTGAGCCTGTCGTATTAGATCAAATCAGTATGTTTGCCGATGGTGTTGCGGTAAAACGCATTGGTGAAGAAACCTTCCGCTTATGTGAAAAATACATTGATGGTCACGTTACGGTTTCAAGCGATGAAATCTGCGCCGCGGTTAAAGATATCTTTGAAGACACGCGCGCTATCGCGGAACCATCAGGTGCATTAGCACTAGCGGGGTTGAAAAAATTCGCGGATAAACAACAATTGCGGGGCAAACAATTAGGCACTGTTTTGTCTGGCGCGAACACTAACTTTCACGGGCTTCGCTATGTTTCTGAGCGCTGTGAGCTTGGTGAGAAGCGCGAAGGATTACTCGCGGTTACCATTCCAGAGCACCAAGGTGCCTTCTTAGATTTTTGTCACTTAATCGGAGGTCGAGCGGTTACTGAATTCAACTACCGCTACAATGATGACTCATTGGCAAATATTTTTGTTGGTGTCCGTCTAAATGGTGGACAAGAAGAGCTAGAGCACATCATTCAAGATTTGCATACTGGCGGCTACCCAGTTGTTGATCTATCCGATGATGAAATGGCGAAGCTACACGTCCGCTATATGATCGGAGGTAAACCTTCCAAACCTCTTACCGAACGTTTATATAGCTTTGAGTTTCCAGAGTACCCCGGTGCCTTACTGAAGTTCTTAAGCACTTTAGGCACTCATTGGAATATTAGCTTATTTAACTACCGTAACCACGGTGCTGACTATGGACGTGTACTATGTGGTTTTGAGCTCAATGACAGCGACTTAACTCGCTTCTCTGCACATTTACAAGAACTCGGTTATCAATGCAAAGATGAAACTGATAACCCGTCCTATCAATTCTTCTTAGCTTCATCAAGCGCAAAGCAAGCAGTATGTGATTAGCACTCTACTTAACCATTTACTCAGTAATAGCAATAAAGCCAGTCTCGAGACTGGCTTTATTCTATGATTAATACATTGATTTTTAGCTATAAATGCAATTTACGCATAGATTAAATGCTAAAGTTTCATTTTTGTCATAACGCTAACGCGACTACACTATATTGGTAAATTTGGCACAGTTCATTTGCTGCACTCATGCGGAGATCCCTATGTTTAATGCTCTAATCCTAAATCAAGAAGAAAAACGTACTATCGCTTCAGTTGAACAGATCGACGAAGCACAACTACCTGAAGGCAATGTTCTGATTGAGGTTGATTACTCATCATTGAACTACAAAGATGGCCTAGCGATTACAGGCAAAGGCAAAATTATTCGTAACTTCCCAATGGTACCGGGTATCGACCTAGCTGGTACGGTGGTAAGTTCAGAAGATGACCGCTACAAAACAGGCGACCACGTCGTACTAACTGGCTGGGGCGTAGGCGAAAACCACTGGGGTGGCATGGCACAACGTGCACGTCTAAATGCAGATTGGCTTGTACCACTAGCCAAAGGGCTAGATAGCAAGAAAGCAATGATGATCGGCACTGCAGGCTTTACCGCAATGCTTTGTGTGCAGGCATTGCTTGATGCAGGTGTTAAACCAGAAGCCGGTGAAGTCCTTGTTACTGGTGCAAGTGGTGGTGTAGGTTCAGTTGCGGTGACTCTACTGGCTCAACTGGGATATAAAGTGGCGGCAGTAACAGGTCGTGTTGAACAAAATGGTCCTCTGCTAACCAAATTAGGGGCAAGTCGCATTATCGATCGTGTTGAGTTTGAAGAACCAGCTCGCCCACTTGAAAAGCAAATTTGGGCCGGTGCGGTTGATACTGTTGGTAGCAAAGTACTCGCGAAAGTATTGGCACAGATGGATTACAACAGCGCAGTCGCTGCTTGTGGTCTTGCTGGTGGTTTTGACCTACCAACAACAGTAATGCCATTCATTCTACGTAACGTTCGTCTACAAGGTGTTGACTCTGTTAATTGCCCAATTGAAAAACGTATCGCAGCTTGGGAAAAACTGGTTGAACTACTACCTGAAAGCTACTTCGAACAAGCATGTACTGAAGTCGATCTAGCTGATGCTCCAAAATACGCAGAAGACATCACTAACGGCCAAGTAACGGGTCGAGTTGTCATTAAGCTATAACGCTTAGCTGAAATGATGAAGAGCCAGCATAGCTGGCTCTTTTTGTTCCGCATATATCTGCAACTTCTAGTAGGACGCAGATAATTAATCTAAACCCATATCTTCAATCCGCTTAGCAATCAAGCGGCTGCACTCTTCTCGTACAATACCTCTTAACCATTCTTGAGCGGGTGAGTGCTCACAGCGTGGGTGCCAAATCAACGAATAATCAAACGGGGTAAATTGGAAAGGTAATGGCTTAACCACTAAGTCATACCGTTCAGAAACAAGGTAGGCTAAATCAGCAGGCACAGTAATAATCAATGGCATGGTATCAACAATCGCTAATGCAGCTTCCAGATGATAGGCACGTAGCACCATTCTTCGCGCAGGTAGATCAATCAGAGCTTGTTCAATTAACGCTTTAACACCATCACTGACGGCTATCATGGCATGCGGATAACCTAAATAGTCTTCGAGACTCATCTCTTTATCTGCTAAGGGGTGATGTTTAGACAATAAACAAAATACCCCTACCCGCCCAATAACCTCACTACGTAAAGGCTCAACAGCGCCAATTGGACGACAAATTGCCAGATCAGCCCCTTCATAGGTGAGCTGATCAGCTAGACGATCGTGATGTAAAGGTAAGAAGTTGAGCGAAACCAATGGTGCTTCTTGATAAATTCTTGGCAAAGCAAACGGCAAAATAGTCTGCATCGCATAATCAGTCGTAGCAATGGTAAATGTTTGTTGGCAAATTTGCGGATCAAACTCAGCCGGAGCGAGTAACTGACGCAAGGATTCCAATGGCACACCAAGTTGCGCATCAATCTCCAACGCTTTTTCTGTTGGGATTAACTGCTGCCCCTGACGAGTGAACAGTGGGTCATTTAACAAGCTTCTCAAGCGTCCTAGTACTCGGCTCATTGCTGACTGGCTCAAATTTAAACGTGTTGCAGCCTTACTAACGCTACTCTCTTCAATTAGTACGCGCAAAGCGACCAACAAATTTAAATCTCGGCGGTAAATGTCTTCTAATTCCACTGACTGCTTCCAAACAATGATGATTGCCTAAGTGTACTACAGCCAAGTCAATCAACACTGTATGCCATATCAAATGCACTCAAAGTCTTGAACATTGACACATTTTTCAAGCCACTTGGATTTATGTTCTAACTCATCATTTGTATTTATTTGATTTCTTTCATGGCATTTTTAGACAAATTGGACAAAAAAATCCCGCCTTTCGGCGGGGAAGCCCAAGAAAACTGGGGATAGTGTCGGAATGTGTGGTGTGGAAGTGCACTCATCATATGCATAAGCTAGTTTGTGCTCTCTCAAGAATTTTGCCACTGGCGCATCTCAACTCAAATCCCTACAATTGAAGCCAAGTTGCTTAACCATGGTATTTACTTCTTGGTTAGCTGAGCTGCAGTAAAAAGAGCACTCAACAAAACCTTCTCTTATTTAAGTTTGAAATGGCTTTGTTACCAAGTTGTTAATTAAATTAAAACAAAATGATCGTTTTGCCAAGTGATTATTGAATATTTTTTATCTACTAGTATTATCAACCGCCCCAAAGGCAATGAAGTGATGACCATGACATTCAATCAAGAACAGGCTACGTATACCTTAGAAGCCGAAGGACTACGCTGCCCAGAACCAGTAATGATGGTCAGGAAGACAATTCGTAACATGCAAAATGGCGACGTACTGCTAGTGAAAGCAGATGACCCATCAACAACTCGAGATATCCCGAGTTTTTGTCGCTTCATGGATCACCAACTGATCAGCGCTCAAACAGAAACGCTGCCGTATCAGTACTTAATCAAGAAAGGGTTAAGCTAAGGTCTGCGGCAACACGATAAGCTCCCCGCACAAACCATATAATGAAAAACGGCTGCCTCTTAAGGCAGCCGTTTTGCTATTCGTTATATTCAATCGTTCTAATTTCCGATTGCAACTTATGGATTTGCTTTTGCATCGCCCTCATTTCTTCGTGCATTGGAATGATATGAGCAACTCGAATCCAAGCTTCGACCGATAAACCAGCCAAAATAATTGCACCTGCCACCATCGGCAGCCACATATCGGTAAGCATCATACCTAGCAGGGTTAACACTAATCCAAAGGTGAATAGATAACTTTGATTTTTTGGGGTCATCCCCATGTATCGTGTCAGCATACTCTTGCCCTCCACCAATAATGGTTAAGGTTAAAGTAACATGACAAAGATGACACTAATATGTCACGGGTCACGCAATCCACCCGTTTTTCTCCGAGGGTTTGAAATCTACTCACTCCCACCATAACTCAAAACAATCTACGTTCAATCAAACCAGCTTGACTCTTACGCACATAAAAAAGGCTCTAATCACAGGATTAGAGCCTTTTTTGTTAAGGTAAAACTAGCTACGTGGTTTTAGATCTAGCACGTGTAGTAGGCGCTCTGGCGTACCTTCCCAAATCATTGGGCGACCTTTTGGATTTTCTTCCGTCCACCAGCCGGTAAAGCGCTTGGTGTTATATTGATAGAAGTTAGGGCCTGATAATACCGGTACCGTTACTTGGTTTTCCGCGATCAACTTTTGAATACTATGCGCGATTTTAAGTTGCTTTTGGCGATCAGCAGTTTTGTAGAAACTATCAAGCAATATATCTAGCTCTGCATTCTTCCAGTGATGCATCGCAAAGCGTGGCATCCCTTCTGACTCTTGTAAGCGTGAATGGTAACCACTATCCCAGTATTTATGCGGTGTTGGACCGTGGAAGTAGTTGGTGTACGCGATGTCATAATTAGCCTCAATCATCCTATCGTTGTAAATAGAAAAATCCGGTGTACGCGCTTTTACTTTAATCCCAATTTCATTTAGCTGCTCAACCGCAAGCATGACGGTGTTATTGAAGTCAGTCCAACCCTGTGGTGATTGAATAGAAAGCTCAAACTCAGCACCAGATGGCGATTCAATGAAACCATCGCCATTAATATCTTTATAGCCCGCTTCAGCAAGTAATGCTTTGGCTTTCTCTGGGGAATAAGTCATGAATGGCTTGTGCTTATTATGCACCGCTTCATCAGACCAAGTTTCAAATGCGTAGCCCAAACCAGAGGCAAAGTCATTCAATACAGCGTTACCGTAGTTCGCGATATCAATCAATGTTTGGCGATCAAGAGCCATAGAAAAAGCGCGACGAAAATCAATATCCGTCAGCACTTCATGCTTCACTTTGTCTTTTGATTCATAGTTAAACACAAAAGCTTGCGTACCTGCTGGCGGGAACCAGTAGCCATGATCGGGTGATACATTAAGGTAAGTTTGGTCAATATCCGGAACAAACGAGCCGCCCCAATCAATGCGAGAGTTAATCAACTCACCCAGCACTTGGTCGTTATGGTTCATTTGCGGAATACGTAGACAATCAACATCTAGACTCGCGTTATCCCAGTAATGTGGGTTACGACATTGCAAAAATAATGTAGTCGTGAATCGTGGAATATCGGTAAATGGTCCGGTACCAACAGGGTTCGGGTTCATAAATACTGCTGGATCCCCAACTGAATTCCATTGGTGCTCTGGTACAACTGGGACTTGTACAATTTCATAACTGATATTGGTGTTTACTTCCACCAAATGGAAGCGAACTTGGTAAGGACCCAGCTTCTCTACCGACTTAACTTTGCTGTTAATACCGCGATCATCAATGCTTGTGTTAGCTTTAACTAAGTTGAAGGTAAACACCACATCATCTGCATCGAACGTTTCACCATCTGACCATTTCACGCCTTCACGTAAATCAAACGTGATACTGAGCAGATCTTTACTCAATTCATAATTAGTAGCAAGACGGAACTCAGGCACATTGCCCTTTAGCTCATTAAAAACAACTAACGGTTCAAAAATAAAATCACGTGCCGTATGCAGACGCGATACTGCATAAGGGTTAAAGTTACGAATAAGAGAAGGATTATGGTTGGGAATGATGGTTAATTTCGACATATCATCCAGATCTGCAGCGACTACAGAGTGGGCAGATAGAGTCAGTGCAGAAGCAATCACCGCAGAGAGTACAGTTGTTTTCATGATATTACCTTATCAATGGACATGCACACAAAGTAACCAGTTCACCCCACCGCATCAATACGCACAAAATTCATTACAAAACAATAAGTTGCACCATTGTTAACATCTAATCAGTATTTGATAGGTGAACAACGTATTTTTAGCTCTTTGCTGCGCACATTCTCGATATAGATCGAAAATAAAGCACCTAAATGTCGGATAATTACACCAATTACTAATCTTTCATATCATGAGATAAGTAAACAAAAATGCGAGCAAATTAAAACTCTCTCATTGCTCGCTCTAAGATATACAGTTAACCACTAAGCCGCGGTATCAAATAAAAGCCGCCACCAACGCCAAACCAACAAATAGCACAGCGCTTATCTTACGTATAAAAGCCAAAGGTAATTTGTCTGCTGACATTTTTCCCATCAACACAACGGGCACATTGGCAACCATCATTCCCAACGTTGTTCCCACTATCACCATCATCAAAGCATCCGCATACTGTGCGCCGAGAATAGACGTGGCAATTTGAGTTTTATCGCCAATCTCAGCGATGAAAAATGCCATAAAACTGGTCAAAAAAGCACTGCGACCAGAATACTCTTCTTGCGCATCAAGCTTATCCGGTATCAAAACCCAACCAGCCATTAGTAAAAAGCTTATCGCGATCACCCACTGTAAAATATCAGGAGAAAGGTAGTCAGCAATCACAACACCTAACCAAGCGGCTAAGGCATGATTAACTAACGTGGCGAATAAAATTGCTAAAATAATAGGAATTGGTTTCCGGTAACGACTGGCTAATACCAACGACAAAAGCTGGGTTTTATCGCCGATCTCTGCGATCGCAACTGTAGTTAAAGATAGAACTAAAACGCTCACAACATGCTCATATAGGGCGGGGATTATTATTTTATAACCATAGACAAACCTCATGCCCCACCCGGTTCATGATGATTTGTCTAAGGTCTTGCTAAGCTCACCTAAGTTGGTAAGCCTTGAACGCCATGGTGATTTTGCACCAATTATGTTGACGAACAAACTCACTCACTAGGCTGTGAATAAGTAAGCTACTCCCCAAAGACGGCGCAATTCTAATCAGAGCGATGTCTATCTGCAACCTCTCACTTGTAAGCAAAAATCACTCATTTAATTCAATTTACCCAGATTAAAGATAAATATGCGCGTAATTAGGCAAACTTAGCCATGATGGCTATGAAATAAGCAAGATTGCCTCTACTCCCATCTACAATATCTGGGTATACTTGATTGTTATATTTTTTTAATCATTCAGAAGAATCGCGCGAACCTGACTATGCAAAAATACGATATCAAAACCTTCCAGGGAATGATCCTCGCGCTGCAGGATTATTGGGCTCAAAATGGTTGTACGATTGTTCAACCGCTAGATATGGAAGTAGGTGCTGGCACCTCTCACCCAATGACATGTCTACGCGCACTTGGCCCAGAGCCAATGGCGACAGCTTATGTTCAACCTTCACGTCGTCCGACCGATGGTCGCTACGGTGAGAATCCGAACCGTCTGCAGCACTACTATCAATTCCAAGTAGCTCTTAAACCTTCTCCAGATAATATTCAGGAGTTGTACCTAGGCTCACTTGAAGTTCTTGGTATCGATCCACTTGTTCACGATATTCGTTTCGTAGAAGACAACTGGGAAAACCCAACTCTTGGCGCTTGGGGCTTAGGTTGGGAAGTTTGGCTAAACGGCATGGAAGTAACTCAGTTTACTTACTTCCAGCAAGTCGGTGGGCTTGAGTGCAAACCTGTAACAGGTGAAATCACTTACGGTATCGAACGTCTAGCAATGTACATTCAAGAAGTTGATTCAGTTTACGACTTGATATGGAACGTTGCACCAGATGGTTCAAATGTCACATACGGCGATATCTTCCATCAAAATGAAGTGGAACAATCAACGTACAACTTTGAACATGCAGACGTCGATTTCCTATTCAGTTTCTTCGAACAGTGTGAGAAAGAGTGTAAGCAGCTACTAGAACTTGAAAAGCCGCTACCACTACCAGCATACGAGCGCATCTTGAAAGCAGGTCATGCTTTCAACCTGTTGGACGCACGTAAAGCCATCTCAGTAACTGAGCGTCAACGTTACATCCTTCGTATTCGCAACTTGACTAAAGCAGTTGCAGAAGCGTACTACGCATCACGTGAAGCTCTTGGCTTCCCTATGTGTAAAAAGAACAACGAGGAGAAGTAACAATGGCGAAGAATTTTCTAATTGAACTCGGTACCGAAGAGCTACCGCCGAAAGCACTTCGCTCTCTAGCTGAAGCATTTGCAGCCAATTTTGAAGCTGAACTTAACGCAGCTGAACTGTCACACGAAGGTGTGAAATGGTACGCAACGCCTCGTCGTCTTGCTTTGAAAGTAGCAAACCTAGCTGAAAGCCAAGCAGACAAAATCGTTGAAAAACGTGGTCCTGCGATTTCAGCGGCCTTTGATGCTGAAGGTAACGCAACTAAAGCCGCACAAGGTTGGGCTCGTGGTTGTGGTATTACCGTTGATCAGGCAGAGCGTATGGTTACCGATAAAGGTGAATGGCTACTGTTCAAACAAGCGGTAACGGGTCTTCCAGTACAACAGCTTGTGGTTGATTTTGCAGCGAAAGCTTTAGCAAACCTACCAATCCCGAAAGCAATGCGTTGGGGTAGTTCAGAAATTCAGTTTATCCGCCCAGTGAAAACACTGACGATTCTACTTGGTGACGAGTTGATCGAAGGTGAAATCCTTGGTATCAGTTCTGCCCGCACCATTCGTGGTCACCGCTTTATGGGTGAAAAAGAATTCACTATCGATTCAGCTGAGCAATACCCAGCGATCCTTGAAGAGCGCGGCAAAGTAATGGCTGATTACGATGCACGTAAAGCTATTATCCTTGCTGATTCACAAAAAGCAGCAGCGGCTGTTGGCGGTGCTGCGGATCTTGAAGATGACTTAGTAGAAGAAGTGACGTCTCTGGTCGAATGGCCTGTAGTACTAACGGCGAAGTTTGAAGAAGAGTTCCTAAAAGTGCCTTCTGAAGCCTTGGTTTACACCATGAAAGGGGACCAAAAATACTTCCCTGTTTACGATGAAAACAAGAAGCTACTACCAAACTTTATCTTCGTTTCTAACATTGAGTCAAAAGAACCTCGCCACGTTATCGAAGGCAACGAGAAAGTCGTTCGTCCTCGTCTGGCTGATGCAGAGTTCTTCTTCAACACTGACCGTAAGAGCCCATTAATCGATCGTTTACCGCAACTAGAAACGGCGATTTTCCAAAAGCAACTTGGCACAATCAAAGATAAGACTGATCGTATCACTGAACTTGCTGGTTACATCGCTGAGCAAATCAATGCTGACGTTGATAAATCTAAACGTGCGGCTCTGCTTGCGAAATGTGACCTAATGACATCTATGGTATTCGAGTTTACCGATACTCAAGGTGTAATGGGCATGCACTACGCAACGCACGACGGTGAAGATGAGCAAGTTGCACTCGCGCTTTACGAGCAATACATGCCTCGCTTCGCAGGTGATGAACTACCATCTAACGGTGTGTCATCAGCGGTTGCAATGGCAGACAAGCTAGACACTATCGTAGGTATATTCGGTATTGGTCAAGCACCAAAAGGTTCTGACCCATTCGCTCTGCGTCGTGCTTCTCTAGGTGTACTGCGTATCATCGTTGAGAACGGCTACAACCTAGACCTTGTAGATCTCATTGCAAAAGCAAAAGTGCTACTTGGTGACAAGCTTACCAACGTAAATGTTGAAACTGACGTTCTTGAATTCATGCTGGGTCGTTTCCGCGCATGGTATCAAGATGCTGGCTTCAGCGTTGACATCATCCAAGCGGTACTAGCTCGTCGTCCAACTAAACCTGCTGACTTTGATCAACGTGTTAAAGCAGTTTCTCACTTCCGTGAGTTGGACGCAGCAGAAGCACTTGCAGCCGCGAATAAACGTGTAGGTAATATCCTAGCGAAATTCGATGGTGAGCTAGCGTCTGAAATCAATCTTGCACTTCTACAAGAAGATGCAGAGAAGGTATTAGCAGAAAACGTTGAAGTGATGACTGAAGCACTAGAGCCAGCGTTTGCAACAGGCAACTACCAAGATGCCCTTAACAAATTGGCTGATCTGCGTGAACCTGTCGATGCATTCTTTGACAACGTAATGGTTATGGCAGATGACGAAGCGCTTAAGACCAACCGTCTAACGCTACTGAATAACCTACGTAACCTATTCCTGCAGATCGCAGATATATCTCTACTGCAAAAGTAACAGAGTTCTAAAACAGCAAAGGGAAGCCAATGGCTTCCCTTTTTACTAGATAGATTATTTACTGATTTTTTTGTAGGCAGCGATCGTAGTCAAAATGCTCTTCTCGCCCACCTGTACCTTTAAAGCCGATTTTAATCACAAAACCATGCTCTAAATAATCAATCATAGTTTCACACGCCCACTGATTACTTGAGGATTTTATCACCGATGTCCGCCAGCGGTAGCCATTCTTAATCCATTTATAATAGGTAATGTAACCATCATCAGTGACTTCTATATCTTCAATGTCGGCAAACTGCTGTTGAACAATATCTATGTCCTGAGCAGAAGCAAAAGGTTGAATGGTGTGATAGTCATTGGATTTACAGCCAACCATCGTAAAGAGGATAGTTAAAAACAACCAGTTAATACGATTCATAAAGCCTACTGTGTTTGTAAAAGTTCCTTATATTATCAGCACTTAAATCAACGCATGTAATCATACGAATCATTTGCAAAACAAATCACAGGATCAATTACAACCAATTGTACTCTTTGCGTTTTCCCTCACTTATCCCGTTCCACCTTTAGTATTTCCTCTCCAACAAAAATCCAATAAAGCAATTTTCTTTAATTGTGAGCAAATTTGTGCTTTGCGTCTCATTGCCATTACGGTATGTTGAAACATTACTCGATTGGTCAGCCAAGCACTGACGCCATACACACGAAAGCAAACGCAATGTATTAGGTTTAACAAAACATGCAATTCTCAAAATTTGGTGAAAAATTTAATCAGTATTCCGGTATCACACAGTTGATGGACGATTTGAATGATGGGCTACGTACGCCTGGTGCCATCATGCTTGGAGGGGGAAACCCAGCCGCCATTCCTGCTATGCTCGATTACTTTCACCAAGCCAGCGAGAAAATGTTAGCCAATGGCGAATTAGTCGCAGCACTCGCTAATTACGATGGTCCACAAGGCAAAGACAGCTTTATTAAAGCACTGGCTAATTTATTAAAACAGACTTACGGCTGGGATATTAGCGAAAAGAACATCAGCCTATCTAATGGCAGCCAAAGCGGATTTTTCTACTTGTTCAACCTACTGGCAGGTAAGCAACCTGACGGATCACATAAAAAAATATTACTGCCACTCGCACCGGAATATATTGGCTACGGTGACGCTGGTATTGATGAGGATATTTTTGTTTCCTACCACCCAGAAATCAAATTACTCGATGACGGTCTATTCAAATACCATGTCGATTTTGAACAGTTAAAAATTGATGACTCGATTGCCGCTATCTGTGCTTCACGCCCTACCAACCCAACCGGAAACCTACTGACAGATGAAGAAATTCATAAGTTAGATAAACTTGCTCGCCAACATAATATTCCATTGATCATCGATAATGCGTATGGCTTACCATTCCCAAATATCGTTTTTGAAGATGTCGAACCATTTTGGAATGAAAACACTATCTTGTGTATGAGCCTATCAAAGTTAGGGCTACCGGGGGTTCGTTGTGGCATTGTTATTGCCAGTGAAGAAGCAACTGAAGCGATGACTAATATGAATGGTATCATCAGCCTAGCGCCAAGCAGCGTTGGACCAGCGTACGCCAACCATATGATTGAAAATGGTGACTTACTGGCTCTGAGCAATGATGTGATCAGACCCTTCTATAAGCAAAAAGCATTACGTGCTGTCGATCTTCTACAACAGGCAATTAGCGACCCTCGCTTTAAGATTCATAAACCAGAAGGTGCCATCTTTTTATGGTTATGGTTTGATGAGTTGCCAATTACCAGTATGGAACTATACCAGCGCTTGAAAGCACGCGGAGTCTTAATTGTACCGGGTGAATATTTCTTTATTGGTCAGGAAGATGATTGGGAGCATGCTCATCAATGCTTACGTATGAACTACGTGCAAGATGACGAGATGATGCAAAAAGGTATTGCGATTATTGCTGAAGAGATAAAAATTGCATACGCCATGTAAGTAAAAAACCACCTGCTTAGTAGGTGGTTTAGGATTTAGCGCTCATTAACGAGCGCAATTAATTTTTTAAACAAGAGCTTAATTAACTAATTTGGTGAATAACGTTGGTTGTGTATCTGGCGTCCAATCCGCTTGAGATACATGGTTGACATCAACAGTGTAACGGTCACCCATATAGCTCACGACGTCATCTTGAACATAATCCACATTCAATGTCCATACTGTCGTTGGCATACTATTTACCCAAAGAGTAGATGTCGCCGATGGAGCCCAATCAGCTTGCGCAACATGATCAATGACTGCCTTATAAGTAATATCTTGGTGTGTCACATAGTCAGCCTCTAGATAAGTTTTTCCTACTGCCCATTCAGGAGCATAGTTATCTATTGTGTCGAAAACATACCCTGCATCTTTAGCCAATTGAATAAACTTAGCTAATTTAGGTAAGTTCAGTGTTGCACCCTGACCACGTTTTCCATCTTCAAATAAAAACTCATGAGTAAGGACAATTACCTTATCAGCATGTAGTGATGTGCCACATGGAAAATTTTGTGTCTTGGAGTTAATTGGTTCAATCGTTGTCGGTGCACACGAATTTAGCGCAGCATCTACATACCCTAAAAAAATATCAGCTTCAGTTAAACTATTTGCTGGCATTGGTATACCCCAGTTCTCTGGCGCCCAATCAAGATCCCAACCATGGAGTCGATAGTTTTTATCTGCAAGTACATTCGCAATTGCAATCGCTGTTTTAACACTATTCGATGGGTTATCAATATTACATACGTAGCCTGGCTCCCAAGGCTTAAAATCATCAGAGGTAGCACACAGACCATCCCCTTTATAGTTCTTTGTAACACGCCAGCCATTGGTATAAGGCAATCGAGCCAGCTCACTACCTTTGTAATTAGGGTAAGAATTGATGTTTGGCATGTATGATTCAATCACGGCGACGTTTTGATCGAAGGTGGCGGAATCAATAGCTACATCTTGGTAAGAGTCGATTTGATGGTTGCCTGTCGCATTACAGGCAGCAGCGCTATTGTCACCATTCTCATCCACGCAATTATGAACCATATGACCATAGCTATGGTTACCAACAACATGACCAGAATCAAGAAGGTACTTCAATGATTCTAGTGCCTTATCTTCATTCTCATCCCCAATTCCGTCTAAATGCCAAGCATTCACATAGAATGTTCCTTTCACTCCCCCCGCATTTAGTACATCAATGACAGGCGCTGTCGCATTTATAGGTCCATCATCAAAAGTAAGATAAATAGTACCTTTTGGGGCTGCTAGAACTGACATGGAACTAACTAACACAACGGTAGACGCTGTCAACAAAGCCGATTTTTTTAACTTCATTCGATATCCTTATTCATTAATTTACAAAGTGTTACTTTTTGTTCTAAGTAAATTATGAAATGGTTAAAAAATGAGCGCCATTTGATGTAGGCAATTACACCGTTTGATAAGAATTAGATGCGTAGCAACTCACCTTAAATAACAACCAATAAACAACAACAAACAGCAAAAGAAGATCAAAGTAGCAGTGTTCAAAATGTCATTAATGTCTCATTTTTGAGTATTTCAATTCAACAACGAGACTATTTATACAATGAGAGTTTCAACGATTTTAGTGAGGTATTAATAAATATTAGGCTAGAGGGCGCCTCTCTATAGAAAGCACCCTCCCTTTAAGCAGATAATAAACGTATCAATTTTCTAACAACTGACTGCCATTTATTGCAATTTTACGTGGTTGCATCGCTTCTGGAATTTCTCGCTCTAAATCGATATGTAGCAAGCCATTTTCCATGCTTGCACCGATGACTTTGACATAATCCGCTAGTTGGAATTTACGCTCAAAATCGCGTTCAGCAATACCTTGGTATACATAGGCTTTGCCCTCTTCCACTTTCCGCTCACCTTTTACGATCAGCATATTTTCTTTTTGAGTTAGGTCGAGTTGGTCTTCAGCAAAGCCCGCTACCGCCATTGTTATGCGGAAATTATGCTCGTCTTTTTGTTCAATATTGTATGGAGGGTAACCGCCAGAGGTGTTTTTTGTTGATGACGCTTCCATCATATTGAATAGACGATCGAAGCCAATTGCGCTGCGGTATAAAGGAGTGAAATCTACTGTTCTCATAATGCTATCCTGTTCATAAGCAATAGTCTTAGCCGTGAGAGTATCTGTGAATCGATTAACGACTCAATCTGTATTACAGATCAACGACTAAGGGATCCTCATCCATTCCTCTGACTTGTTGTTTAAGTGCGGGGACATGGTGATGAATCAAATCAAATTGTCAGCGGCATCCGTTATCCTCTTCTGAGCGATACTTTGCCAGCCAGTTCCAAGGTCCAATTATTGGCATCCTCTTCTTTACTAGATATGTGGACTCGCTAAATCCCTTTCAAGGGATGTATCAGGAAAATATTTAAACTCACAATTTCCCCCTTATAACGCAAAAAAGCACCACCCAAAGGCAGTGCTTTTAAAAATAACTCAGAAATATTTAATTGCTTCGAGGCTAAGTTAGTTTGCATTAGTTCAAGCAAGGCGCACGCAGCATACAAGTGTATGTGAGTACGCCGAACGCAGAAATCATGCGAAATAACAACGCATCGCAGTGATTAAACGTCTAGGTTAGCTACTTTAAGCGCATTCTCTTCAATGAAGTGACGACGCGGCTCAACTTGGTCACCCATTAGAGTGGTGAACAACTGGTCTGCACCTACTGCATCTTCGATTGTTACTAGCATCATACGGCGGCTTTCAGGGTCCATCGTGGTTTCCCAAAGCTGCTCTGGGTTCATCTCACCTAGACCTTTGTAACGCTGCAAGCTTAAACCACGACGAGACTCTTTAATCAACCAATCTAGCGCGTCAACAAAGTTTGATACAGCTTGAGTACGCTCACCACGCTTAATGTAGGCACCGTCTTCAATCAGACCATCTAGAGCTTCTGAAAGATCCGCTAGCTTGCTGTACTCTTTCGAGTTCAGAAGATCTGCACTTAGTCCGTATTCGTAAGTCACACCGTGTGTACGTACAACAATCTTAGGTAGATTAATTCCTAACTCTGCGTTCTCTTCAACTTCAAAGTTATAGTGGCTTGCTCCAACTTCTTTCGCGTTTAGCTGATCAACCAACACCTGAGTCCAAGCAGCAACAGTTGTCGCATCTTGGCATTGTTCCGTTGTTAGACGAGAAACATAGAGCAATTCATGCACTAGAGCGCGTGGGTAGCGACGACTCATACGATCCACCAGCTTAATACCCGCATTGTATTGCTTAACTAGATTCTCTAACGATTCACCGCCAAGTGCTGGAGCTTCAGCATTCACATGCAGAGCTGCGTTATCAAGTGCTAGTGATACTTGATACTGGCTCATTGCATCTTCATCTTTGATGTACTGCTCTTGCTTACCTTTCTTCACCTTGTAAAGTGGTGGCTGAGCAATGTACACATAGCCACGCTCGATAAGTTCTGGCATTTGACGATAGAAGAAGGTCAATAGTAGCGTTCGAATGTGCGAACCATCGACGTCGGCATCGGTCATGATGATGATGTTGTGGTAACGCAATTTGTCTGGGTTGTACTCGTCACGACCAATACCACAACCAAGAGCTGTGATTAAGGTTGCTACTTCTTGCGAAGACAGCATTTTATCAAAACGTGCTTTCTCAACGTTTAGGATCTTACCTTTCAATGGCAAGATTGCTTGGTTCTTACGGTTACGCCCCTGCTTGGCTGATCCGCCAGCAGAGTCTCCTTCCACAATGTAAAGTTCAGACAGAGCAGGATCTTTTTCCTGACAGTCAGCAAGTTTACCAGGAAGACCGGCTAGATCGAGAGCGCCTTTACGACGAGTCATTTCACGTGCTTTACGCGCCGCTTCACGAGCTCGTGCCGCGTCGATGATTTTAGAACACACCATCTTCGCTTCGCTCGGGTTTTCTGCTAAGAATTCATTTAGTTTCTCACCCATAGTCGACTCTACCGCCGACTTAACTTCGCTAGAAACTAGCTTATCTTTCGTTTGGCTTGAGAATTTAGGATCGGGTACTTTTACTGAAACAACCGCTGTTAGACCTTCACGCGCATCATCACCTGACGTTGAAGTTTTCGCTTTCTTAGAAAAGCCTTCTTTGTCCATGAATGTGTTTAGGGTACGCGTAAGAGCAGCACGGAAACCAGCTAAGTGAGTACCACCATCGCGCTGTGGGATGTTGTTAGTGAAACAGTAGATGTTTTCTTGGAAACCATCATTCCATTGCATGGCGACTTCAACAGAAGTGCCATCTTCACGCTCTGTGTTGAAGTGGAATATTTTTTCGTGGATCGGTGTTTTATTGGTATTTAGATGTTCAACAAATGCTTGGATACCACCTTCATATCTGAAGTGGTCACATTTATCTTCTTCGCGCTCATCCGATAGTTTGATTGACACGCCTGAGTTCAGGAATGATAGCTCGCGTAGACGCTTAGCTAAAATATCGTAGTGAAACTCAACATTAGTGAAAGTTAAGTCACTTGGCCAAAAACGCAGCATAGTACCGGTTTTTTCAGTATCGCCTGTAATTTTCAATGGCTCTTGAGGCACACCATGGCGGTACGTTTGGCTGTGGATATGACCACCGCGGTAAATAGTCAGTTCAACTTTTTCAGACAACGCGTTAACAACTGAAACACCTACACCGTGCAGACCACCCGATACTTTGTATGAGTTGTCATCAAATTTACCACCCGCGTGCAGAACGGTCATGATTACTTCAGCTGCAGAAATATTCTCTTCTTCGTGAATTTCGGTTGGGATACCACGACCATCATCACTTACTGAAACCGAATTATCTTCATGGATTGTAACAATGATGTCTTTACAGTGACCTGCCAACGCTTCATCAATTGAGTTATCTACCACCTCAAAAACCATGTGGTGTAGGCCGGTGCCATCATCCGTGTCGCCGATGTACATACCTGGGCGCTTACGTACTGCATCCAGACCCTTCAGTACTTTAATACTCGATGAATCGTAATTTTCAGACATGAATTATCTTCCACTATTTATACTGGTTCTATTGTGCCATGTTCCACATGGAACATCTTGCCATTTTCGTCGATCATATCGTCGATCTGGCTTTCCGTTATAGAACTTACAAAAACTTGAGCCCCCGTCTTTTTCAAGCAATCAGCTAATCGCTTGCGACGTTGACTATCTAATTCCGATGCAAAGTCATCAATAAGGTAAATGCATTGCTTCCCGGTCATTTCCGTTAAATGTTGTCCTTGCGCGACGCGCAATGCACACACCATCAACTTAAGTTGACCACGTGATAGCACATCTTCAACTGGTGTTCCGTTTACCTTGATGCGTAAATCCGCTTTGTTCGGTCCACCAAAGGTGTAACCTAACGCTCGGTCGCGTTCAAAATTTTTCTCGAGGTATTCTTGGTAAGACGTTTCTTTGTCCCAACCTCTATAGTACTTCAATTGAATATCAAATTCTGGCAAAAATGTATTGCATAGTTGCTCAGCTTTAGCGCTCATTTGCTCAATATAAAGAGCACGCCATTGGCTTATACTCTCAGCCAAATGCGCCGTTTCTTGATCCCAATAACTGAGTTCTTGATAACTACGCGCCGTTTTTAGTAGTGCATTACGCTGCTTGCTGAGTCGCTTAAATCGACCCCAAGCATTGTAAAAAGCAGACTCGGTATGAAACACACCCCAATCAATAAAAGCGCGGCGATATTTCGGGCCTTCAGTCAGTAAATCAAACCCTTCTGGATGTATCAACTGCAAAGGCAAGACCTGTGCAAGCTGAGCCAACTTTTGCCCAGACTGACCGCCTATTTTAACCTCTGTCGTGCCATCACGCTGCTTATTAATTCCAATAGGTAGCTCAAATTGATCCGAGTTCAAAAAACGACCATGTACAAACAACTCGTCACATTCATTTTTGATCACTCGTCCAGTTAAACTGCTCTTAAAGGAGCGACCATGACCAAGCAAATAGATAGCTTCAAGCACACTCGTCTTACCGCTACCATTTGGTCCGATAAGAAAGTTAAAGCCTGCTGATAGTTCAATATCACAGGCTTTAATATTGCGAAACTGCTGAATGATAAGACGAGAAAGCGGCATACTAAAGTCGAATCGGCATCACCACGTAGAGAGCACTGTCGTCATCGGCATTCTCAATTAATGCACTCGCATTTGCATCGGACATCGAGATTCGAACTCTTTCGCAACGCAGAGTGTTTAGTACATCAAGTACATAACTAACATTGAATCCAATTTCAATCGCATCGCCATCAAAGCTTACGTCCAACATCTCTTCTGCTTCTTCTTGCTCAGGGTTGTTGGCGGTAATGCGCATTTCACTGTCTGCCAAATTAACGCGTACACCACGAAATTTCTCATTTGAAAGAATCGCAGCCCGAGAAAAAGCTTGGCGCAGTTCATCACAATCTGCTTCTAGAGTTTTAGTGGTCGTTTGTGGCATTACGCGGCGGTAGTCAGGGAATCGACCATCGACTAATTTGGACGTGAATACAAAGTTATTCACTTCAGCACGCACATTTGAACTACCTATTTGCAAAACGACTGGCTGCTCTGGAGCATCCAATAGCTTCACCAATTCTTGAACACCTTTACGCGGCACTATAATTTGCTTGTTAGCAAATTCAGCCCCAAGCTGAACTAGAGATACAGCCATACGGTGACCATCTGTCGCCACACTACGCAGTGTCGTCGCATCAATTTCAAACAGCATACCATTGAGGTAGTAACGTACATCTTGGTTTGCCATGGAGAATTGAGTTTTTTCTATCAAACCACGAAGTTCTGCTTGAGTGAGTGATACTTCAACTTCACTTTGCCAATCTTCAATATTTGGAAAATCATTTGCAGGCAGTGTCGCCAAAGAGAAACGGCTACGACCAGAACGAATTTGGACGCGATCCCCCTCTAGAACAAAAGTGATCACTGAATCATCGGGTAAACCTCGACAAATATCGAGGAATTTACGCGACGGCACAGTAATGCTGCCTGCTTCGAAATCCCCTTCGAGCGTCACACGACTAATCAATTCTACTTCCAAATCTGTCGCCGTCATTGATAAGGTATTGCCTTCAACCTTGAGCAATAAGTTACCTAAAATGGGCAGCGTTGGACGCCCACCTAAAGCACCCGACACCTGTTGGAGTGGTTTTATCAAATGACTGCGTTCGATGGAAAATTTCATAATGCGCTCTTGTGTGAATTCGTTATAGCTTTGCGTTGACTAGCCAATACTAGCTACTGGCTAGAATACCGCGAATTAAGAAGAAAGGGTACGAATCAAGTTAGAGTAATCTTCTTTGATGTCGTGGCTCTCTTCACGCAGTTGAGCAATTTTACGACACGCATGCAGTACGGTCGTATGATCACGACCACCAAACGCATCGCCAATTTCTGGCAAGCTGTGGTTAGTTAGCTCTTTTGCCAATGCCATCGCTAATTGACGAGGACGAGCCACCGAACGTGAACGACGTTTCGATAACAAGTCTGCCATTTTAATTTTGTAGTATTCTGCGACGGTTTTTTGAATGTTATCGATCGTAACTAGCTTTTCTTGTAGAGCGAGTAGATCACGTAGAGCTTCACGCACAAAATCAATCGTGATTGGGCGACCGGTAAAGTTCGCGTTGGCGATAACTCGGTTTAGTGCACCTTCAAGTTCACGAACATTTGAACGCAGACGTTTTGCAATAAAGAATGCCACTTCATCCGCAAGATGAATCTGGTGATCTTCTGCTTTCTTCATCAAGATAGCGACGCGAGTTTCCAATTCTGGTGGTTCAATCGCAACGGTTAAACCCCAGCCGAAACGAGATTTCAGACGATCTTCAACACCATTAATCTCCCTTGGATAACGATCCGAAGTCAAAATAATCTGTTGATTACCTTCAAGTAATGCGTTGAAAGTATGGAAAAACTCTTCCTGAGATCGCTCTTTATTTGCAAAGAACTGAATATCATCAATTAGCAATGCATCAACACTACGGTAGTAACGCTTGAACTCTTCAATTGCATTGTTTTGCAGTGCTTTAACCATGTCTTGTACAAAACGCTCAGAGTGCATGTAAACCACTTTAGCATTCGGCTTGTTATCGACAATTGCGTTACCCACGGCGTGCAAAAGGTGCGTTTTACCTAAACCTGTTCCGCCGTATAAAAATAGGGGATTGTAAGCCGCTCCGGGATTATCTGCGACTTGACGCGCCGCCGCCAAACCAAGTTGGTTGGATTTACCTTCAACGAAGTTATTGAATTTGTGTTTCGGATTCACATTCGAGCGGTGATTAATGTTTGCCATCGCTTGAGCATCATCATCCCACGTTTTGTGCACCGGCTTGCGCGCTTGCAGTTGTGCCGGAGCCGAAGACTCAGCAGCAACATCAGCTGGTGTGCGTTTTGGGGTAGGCGCAGGTGCCACGACACGACGACTACCAACTTCAAAACGTAAGTTAGGGATATCGTTACCGCAGAACTCTTGCAGTAGGCGATTGATACTATTTAGATACTTGTCACGAACCCAATCCAAGACAAAGCGGTTAGGTGCAAACAAAGTGAGAGTATTGTCATTAAGCTCCGCTTGTAACGGACGTACCCACATACTAAATTCTGTAGCTGGTAGCTCTTCTTGAAGCTGTTGCAGGCATTGCAACCAAAGCGAAGATGACACAGAGACCCCACTCGAGATTATTGTTCGGAAAAGAGGGAGGATTTTACCTGTTGATAACCAAGATCTCCAGCTATTGATCGATGATCCGGTGAATAAGATCTAAGTTATTCACAATTTTCTCGCCATTATTCGACGGATCATCACACCTCATCCCTTCCTTACCCACAAATTGATCCACAATAGCGGCTTTTTTACGAGATCCTGCTTTTGGTGATAACTCTGTGAATGAACGTTTTTTTTATCAGCTTATCCACAGCGTTAGTTAAATGCACAAAAAGGGACTTTATACACTGTCTAAATAATAAACTTATTACTAAGCTGTCTAGGTTATCACTCTTAGTTATTTATCTAACTAAGCTCTCATATGTAGTATTTGCAACTATAAAACCATGAGGATGTAATATGAAAAACTGGATAAAAACAGCAATTGCTGCCATCGCCCTTTCCACAGCTGCTATACAAGTTTCAGCAGAAAGCGTCATTGATGATATAAAAGTTGGTATGTCCGGTCGTTACTTCCCATTCACTTTTGTTGAAAAGGATAAACTGCAAGGATTTGAAGTTGATCTTTGGGATGAGATAGGCAAACGCAATGGCTATCAAGTCGAATACGTAACAGCTAGCTTCTCTGGTCTGTTTGGTCTTCTTGAAACTGGGCGCATCGATACTATTTCCAATCAAATCACCATCACCGATGCCCGTAAAGCAAGATACCTATTTGCTGACGCTTATGTAGTCGATGGTGCACAAATCACCGTACGTAAAGACAATGATTCAATTAAATCAATTGAAGACTTAACTGGCAAGACTGTTGCAGTAAACCTAGGCTCAAACTTTGAGCAACTGCTACGCCAATACGATAAAGATAATCAGATTAACATTAAGACTTATGACACAGGCATTGAACATGATGTCGCTCTCGGGCGTGCAGATGCGTTTGTAATGGACCGTTTATCAGCTCTTGAACTGATCAAAAAAACAGGTTTACCACTCAAACTAGCAGGCGAACCATTTGAGACCATTCAAAACGCTTGGCCATTTATTGATAATGCGCGTGGTAAACAGCTACAAAGCGAAGTAAATAAAGCACTTGCTGATATGCGCGCTGATGGCTCTTTAAAGATCATCTCTGAAAAATGGTTTGGTGCAGATATTACTCACTAAGATCCATCGATCACTTGTTGTAACTGTAAAGGTGGAATCCTATTCCACCTTTTCTTTTCTGGATAAAAACTATGGGATTCGATTTTAATTACATGTTGGAGCTGATGCCGATTCTACTCAGGTATCTCGGCACCACCATGGAGATGGCGACGTGGGGAATGGTATTTGCACTAATTTTGTCCGTCGTATTAGCCAATATTCGAGTTTTTCGTATTCCCGTATTGGACCAGCTAAGCCAACTCTACATCAGTTTCTTCCGCGGCACCCCACTGCTAGTGCAGCTCTTCTTGTTGTACTACGGCTTACCGCAAATTTTTCCAATCATGGTGGGAATAGATGCTTTCACTGCTGCAATAATCGGTTTAACCCTGCATTTTTCTGCCTATATGGCAGAGAGCATCCGCGCGGCGATTATCGGCATTGATCGCAGCCAAATGGAAGCCAGTTTATCGGTTGGTATGACTACTCCTCAAGCTATGAGACGCATTGTTCTACCTCAAGCAACGCGTGTTGCACTGCCATCATTGATGAACTATTTCATCGATATGATTAAATCGACTTCACTTGCATTTACCCTTGGTGTGGCAGAAATTATGGCGAAAGCTCAGATGGAAGCATCATCTAGCTTCCGTTTTTTTGAAGCTTTCTTAGCTGTAGCGCTAATTTATTGGGGTGTAGTGGTCATTTTAACTCGTGTACAAATCTGGGCTGAAGCCAAATTAAATAAGGCGTATCTGCGATGATAAAGCTAAATAACATCCATAAACGTTTTGGTGAAACAGAAGTATTAAAAGGTATCGATCTCGAAATTAAACAAGGCGAGATCATTGTTATCATCGGCTCAAGTGGCACAGGTAAATCAACGTTACTACGCTGCGTGAACTTTCTTGAACATGCCGATAAAGGTCAAATTACTATTGATGATGTCTCAGTAGATAGCGAAAAACACTCTCAAGCAGAGGTATTAGCATTACGCCGAAAAACTGGGTTTGTGTTTCAAAATTATGCGCTATTTTCTCATATGACTGCGAAACAAAATATTGCCGAAGGTCTGATGACCGTACGTGGATGGAAAAAAGCAGATGCGCTCGCTCGCTCGCAACAAATCCTAGACGACATTGGATTAAGCGATAAAGGCGACAGTTACCCCGCAGCACTCTCGGGAGGTCAACAGCAACGTGTAGGGATAGGTCGCGCTATGGCGCTACAACCAGAACTGTTGTTATTTGATGAGCCAACATCCGCATTGGATCCAGAATGGGTCGGTGAAGTACTGAGTTTAATGAAACAGCTCGCAACTCAGCATCAAACCATGTTGGTAGTCACTCATGAGATGCAATTTGCTAAAGAAGTGGCTGATCGCGTGATCTTCATGGCTGAAGGAAATATCGTCGAACAGGGATCGCCTCGGGATATTTTTGACAATCCACGCGATCCAAAACTGAAGAAATTCCTCAATCAAGTAGGAATTGAGTAAAGATCCAACATTAGGATCGTCAGATCCTTGAGGTTTTGCTCACACTGCGTATAATCGCCCGACGCGGAATTTCATACACATGAGTCGTTGACACAATTTGTGAGTGTGATTACAATTCCGCCTCTTTGTTGAGAGGCGTCGGTCGTCCTCTATATATATAAAGAAGACTACATGCCCACGCCGGGTTAACTAAAGAACCTAAAACTACTGATCAGTAAGGTAATTATCATGAAACGCACTTTTCAACCTACAGTTCTAAAGCGCAAGCGTACTCACGGCTTCCGTGCACGCATGGCAACTAAGAACGGTCGTAAAGTAATTAATGCACGTCGTGCTAAAGGCCGTGCGCGCCTGTCAAAATAATAATTAGATTATTTTGAATACGTACGCGTTCAATCGGGAGTTACGTTTGTTAACTCCCGAGCATTATAAAAAAGTCTTCCAGCAGGCTCACCGAGCAGGCTCACCTCATTTCACCATCATTGCACGTAATAACGACCTATCTCATCCTCGATTAGGTTTAGCTGTTCCGAAAAAACAAATCAAAACAGCTGTTGGTCGCAACCGCTTTAAGCGTCTAGCGCGTGAAAGCTTTCGTCACAATCAACATAATCTTCCAAATAAAGATTTTGTTGTTATTGCGAAGAAAAGCGCACAAGATTTAAGCAATGATGAAATGTTCCAATTATTTGATAAGCTATGGCAACGACTGTCTCGCCCATCACGTGGCTAGCAATCGGAGTAGTCCGACTTTATCAAGGTCTTATTAGTCCGCTTATCGGACCACGGTGTCGTTTTCACCCAACATGCTCAACTTATGCTGTAGAAGCTCTAAAAGCTCACGGTTTTGTAAAAGGATGTTGGTTATCTAGCAAACGTCTATTAAAATGCCACCCTCTTAATGAAGGGGGCTTCGACCCCGTTCCACCAGTTCAAAAACAAGACAGAGATAATTAACGATGGATTCTCAACGTAATATCCTGTTAATCGCATTGGCCTTGGTCTCCTTTCTACTTTACCAGCAATGGAATGTAGCTAAGAATCCAGCACCGCAAGCGATTGAACAGGCTCAAACAAGCAGTTCCCTACCTGCACCATCTTTTGCCGATGAGCTTGACCCAGCGCCATCTCAACAGGCAACAGCGAAAGCTATTACTGTAACAACGGATGTGTTAACTCTGTCTATTGATACGGTTGGTGGTGATATTGTTCAAGCTGACTTAAATAAGTACAGTGCGGAATTAGATTCAACAGCACGTTTTGAACTACTTAAGAATGAGGCTGGTCATCAGTTCATTGCTCAAAGCGGTCTTGTTGGTCCCCAAGGTATCGACCTTAGCAGTACTAATCGCCCAAACTATGCAGTTAGCGCAGATAGCTTTGATTTAGCCGAAGGTCAGGATGAACTACGCATCCCAATGACTTTCGCTGCAAATGGCATTGAGTACACGAAAACATTCATTCTAGAACGTGGCAGCTACGCTGTTAACGTTGAATATAATGTCGTCAACAACTCGGGTAATAACGCAACTTTCGGTATGTACGCTCATCTACGTCAAAATGTCATGGATGATGGCGGTAGCATCACAATGCCGACTTATCGCGGCGGTGCTTACTCAACAGAAGATACCAACTACAAAAAATACAGTTTTGACGATATGCAAGATCGTAACCTGTCTATCAACCTGACGAACGGTCAAGGTTGGGCAGCTATGATTCAGCATTACTTCGCAACGGCGTGGGTTCCTCGTGATGAGCTAGGTACCAATCTTTACACTCGCGTAATTGGCAACCTTGCGGACATCGGTGTTCGTATGCCAAATAAAACTATCGCGACTGGTGATTCGGCTGAAATGACAGCAACACTTTGGGTTGGTCCTAAACTCCAAGACCAAATGGCTGAAGTTGCACCTCACCTAGATCTCGTTGTGGATTACGGTTGGTTATGGTTTATCGCTAAACCGCTACACTGGTTGCTATCAACGATTCACGGTTTCGTCGGTAACTGGGGTCTGGCTATCATGCTACTGACATTCGTTGTTCGTGGTGCTATGTACCCACTAACGAAAGCTCAGTACACCTCAATGGCTAAAATGCGCATGCTACAACCTAAGTTGGCAGCGATGCGTGAACGTATTGGCGATGACCGTCAACGTATGAGCCAAGAGATGATGGAGCTGTACAAGAAAGAGAAAGTGAACCCACTCGGTGGTTGTTTACCTCTAATTCTACAGATGCCTATCTTCATTGCTCTATACTGGGCACTCATGGAGTCTGTTGAGCTACGTCACTCACCATTCTTCGGTTGGATTCACGACTTATCAGCGCAAGACCCGTACTACATCTTGCCGCTATTGATGGGTGCGTCGATGTTCATGATTCAAAAAATGAGCCCTACAACCGTAACTGACCCTATGCAACAGAAGATCATGACCTTTATGCCGGTTATGTTTACAGGTTTCTTCCTGTTCTTCCCATCAGGTCTAGTTCTTTACTGGTTGGTATCAAACATTGTAACTCTTATCCAACAGTCTCTGATTTACAAGGCTTTGGAGAAGAAAGGCTTACACTCCAAGTAAGTTTAAATCCAAGACAAAGGCGACCAAAAGGTCGCCTTTTTTATTGGAGCTGATTACAATTCAGCTAATCGCATTATTTAGGCTCGCACTGAGCCCTTAAATCACAGGCACACTTTATGACTACAGATACCATTGTCGCCCAAGCTACTGCGCCCGGTCGTGGCGGTGTCGGTATTATTCGCGTCTCAGGTCCTCTTGCTGAAAAAACAGCAATTGAATTAACAGGTAAGTCACTACGTCCCCGCTATGCAGAATATCTGCCATTTTGTGACGAAGCAGGTAACCAGTTAGACCAAGGCATTGCACTTTATTTCCCGAACCCAAACTCTTTCACCGGTGAGGACGTCCTTGAATTGCAAGGTCACGGTGGTCCCGTTGTGATGGACATGCTAATCAAACGAATCCTAAAAATTGAAGGCATTCGCACAGCACGCCCAGGTGAGTTTTCTGAACGTGCATTCTTGAATGACAAACTCGATCTCGCGCAAGCAGAAGCCATTGCTGATCTCATTGACGCAAGCTCTGAAGAAGCGGCTAAGTCAGCATTACAATCACTGCAAGGCGCTTTCTCTCGACGTATCAACACACTTGTAGAATCACTTATCCATCTGCGTATTTACGTTGAAGCCGCAATCGATTTTCCAGAAGAAGAAATAGATTTTTTGGCGGATGGAAAGGTATCTAGCGATCTACAATCCATAATCGACAACCTCGCCGCCGTAAGCAAAGAAGCTAATCAAGGTGCGATTATGCGCGAAGGCATGAAGGTCGTTATAGCTGGTCGCCCAAATGCCGGAAAATCAAGTTTACTAAATGCTCTATCAGGTAAAGAGTCGGCAATTGTGACTGATATTGCAGGGACAACTCGTGATGTACTACGTGAGCATATCCATATTGATGGTATGCCATTACATATTATTGATACCGCAGGTCTACGTGAGGCGTTGGACGAAGTAGAAAAAATAGGTATAGAGCGAGCTTGGGATGAAATAGCACAAGCTGATCGAGTACTATTTATGGTCGATGGCACCACCACAGATGCTACCGATCCTAAAGAAATTTGGCCTGATTTTGTTGATCGTCTACCGGATAATATTGGTATGACAGTGATCCGCAATAAAGCGGATCAAACCAATGAAGGGCTTGGGATCTGCCATGTCAATTCACCAACCTTGATTCGTCTATCAGCCAAAACAGGTGACGGTGTAGATGCACTGCGAAATCATTTAAAAGAGTGTATGGGCTTTGCTGGTGGGCATGAAGGGGGCTTTATGGCTCGTCGTCGTCACCTAGAAGCTCTTGAACGAGCTTCTGAGCACTTAGATATTGGTCAACAACAGTTAGAAAGCTATATGGCAGGAGAGATTCTTGCTGAGGAATTGCGTATCGCTCAACAACACCTCAACGAGATCACCGGAGAGTTCAGCTCCGATGACTTACTCGGACGGATTTTCTCTTCTTTCTGTATTGGTAAATAATTAAATACTATGCGCACTTAAAGTGCGCATTTTCTTATCAACTGCATCGTCTGAATGCATCAGCAATTATAAGGAACAAAAAATAGCATGATTCATATCATCACAGGCAGCACCTTAGGTGGCGCCGAATATGTGGGCGATCATCTGAGTGATCTGCTGGTAGAAAAAAACTTGGAAACGACCATCCACAATCAACCAAAACTTAATGAAATACCGACTCAAGGAACTTGGCTGATCGTCACGTCAACCCATGGTGCAGGTGACTACCCAGACAATATTCGTCCTTTTATTCAGGCACTACAAATGACACCACCAAACATGGCAGAGGTGAAATTTGCCGTGATAGCGATTGGTGATTCTAGCTACGATACTTTCTGTGCGGCAGGAAAACATGCTCATGCACTACTGGAAGATGTGGGTGGTACGCCACTGAAAGACTGTTTTACCATCGATATATTGGCACATTCGGTGCCAGAAGATGCTGTTGAAGAGTGGTTAGTTGAGTGTATCGACCACTTTTAGTGACAATTTCATCGCGATTAGGTCAGCTGAGCTGGCCTTTTTTTTGCTTTGTGGATAGAGTTCTTCCATTTCAAAAAGTTTGATCGAACAAAAAAGCAGCAAACGAGCTGTGCATAAGTATAGGGTTATCCGGTTACTAACCTATAGTTATCCCAATAACAACTTTGATCCAATCTCACCCTTGTGGATAAGTAGTCATTTTGATCCCAGCTAATCCTCATCATGATCAACGCAAGATCACATGATATGATCTAACCAAGATCCATGATCTTATTGATCATTTTCCCGTTATCCACAGAGATCGTCGATCCTAATAATAGATCTAATAAAAGATCATCTATATAGATCTTATATATATTAGCGTTGACCCCTAAACTTAAAAAACATAAAAGCCTTTTTCTCTCAACGAGAAAGCAGGTAGAATATCGCTCTTTTTTATCTGTCCGATTTATCTTGAATACCAGAGGTCAGTTCATGCTTTATCACGAAAACTTTGACGTCATCGTTGTTGGTGGCGGTCATGCAGGAACGGAAGCCGCACTCGCATCAGCGCGTACAGGGCAAAAAACCCTCTTACTGACTCATAACATTGACACACTAGGTCAAATGTCTTGTAACCCAGCCATAGGTGGCATTGGGAAAGGACATCTAGTGAAAGAAGTTGATGCTATGGGCGGTTTAATGGCACAAGCCATTGATCATTCTGGTATTCAGTTTCGTACATTGAATGCCTCTAAAGGGCCAGCTGTACGTGCGACACGCGCTCAAGCAGATCGTGCACTGTACAAAGCGTTTGTCCGTGATGCATTAGAAAACACGCCGAACTTAACGTTATTTCAACAATCAGTGGATGATCTTATTGTTGAAAACGATCGTGTGTTGGGTGTTGTCACCCAAATGGGGCTCAAATTCCGCGCCAAAGCCGTTGTATTGACCGTTGGTACCTTTCTTGGTGGTAAGATCCATATTGGTATGGAAAGTTCGTCAGGAGGGCGCGCAGGCGATCCACCATCGATCGCACTTGCGAGTCGACTACGTGAACTTCCATTACGTGTTGATCGTTTAAAAACGGGTACACCACCGCGTATTGATGCTCGTAGTGTAGATTTTTCAGTCCTAGAAGCGCAGCATGGTGACAACCCGACGCCTGTGTTTTCATTTATGGGCAAGCGCAGCCAGCACCCGCGTCAAATACCATGTTTTATCACTCATACCAATGAGCGTACTCATGATGTGATCCGCAACAACCTAGATCGCAGCCCAATGTATTCAGGTGTGATTGAAGGTATTGGCCCACGTTATTGCCCATCTATTGAAGATAAAGTGATGCGTTTTGCTGATAAAAATAGTCATCAAATCTTTATTGAACCAGAAGGTTTAACCACAACAGAATTGTATCCAAATGGTATCTCCACCAGCTTACCATTTGATGTTCAAGTGCAAATTGTTCGTTCAATGAAAGGTTTTGAGAACGCACATATTGTTCGCCCTGGTTATGCTATCGAATACGATTTCTTCGATCCTAGAGATTTAAAACAAACCTACGAAAACAAATTTATTGCAGGTCTATTCTTTGCCGGTCAAATTAACGGTACAACAGGCTACGAAGAAGCCGCGGCACAAGGTTTAATGGCAGGTCTTAACGCCAGTTTATTCAGCCAAGATAAAGAAGGCTGGAGCCCGCGTCGCGACCAAGCTTACGTCGGTGTTTTGATCGACGATTTATCAACCATGGGCACAAAAGAACCGTATCGCATGTTTACCTCACGTGCTGAATATCGTTTGTTGTTGCGTGAAGATAATGCTGATTTACGCTTAACAGAAAAAGCGCATGAGCTTGGTTTGATTGATGACGTTCGTTGGGCTCGTTTTAACGAGAAAGTCGATAACATTGAAAAAGAACGCCAGCGCTTAAAAGATATTTGGATGAATCCAAAATCTGCAGCTATCGATGAATTGAATGCTGTATTGAAAACACCAATGGCGCGTGAAGCAAGCGGTGAAGATCTACTTCGTCGTCCAGAGATCACTTATCCACAATTGACTCAATTGGCTGCATTCCAGCCCGCGTTAGAAGATCAACAAGCTGCGGAGCAAGTTGAAATTCAAGTTAAGTACGAAGGCTACATCAAGCGCCAGCAAGATGAGATTGAAAAGTCACTTCGCCATGAGAATACCAAATTACCGGCTGATTTAGATTATAAGCAAGTGAGTGGTCTCTCAAACGAAGTGGTTGTTAAATTGACAGAAGCGAAACCTGAGTCTATTGGTATTGCATCTCGGATTTCAGGTATTACTCCTGCAGCCATTTCAATCTTGCTTGTGCATCTTAAAAAACATGGTTTGTTGAAAAAGGGTGAGGAAGCCTAATGTCGTCATTGCGTCAGAAACTTGATGATCTCATTCTGCAAACAGAATTGAGCGTTTCAGAGCGTCAACGTGAACAGCTTATTGGTTACGTTGAATTGCTAAACAAGTGGAATAAAGCCTACAACTTAACTTCTGTTCGCGACCCGAATGAAATGGTCGTAAAACATATTTTAGACAGTATTGTAGTGAGTGCTCATCTTCCGGGTGAGCGCTATATCGATGTTGGTACCGGCCCTGGGTTACCAGGTATTCCGCTAGCTATCATGCACCCGGATAAAGAGTTTCACTTACTGGATAGCCTTGGTAAACGGATCCGATTTATCAAACAGGTTATTCATGAACTGAAAATTGAAAACGTGACGCCGATTCAAAGTCGAGTCGAAGACTATCAACCTGAAGATAAATTTGATGGTGTACTAAGCAGAGCATTTGCCTCAATGGTGGATATGGTCGAGTGGTGTCATCACTTGCCCAAAGATCACACCGGACGTTTTCTAGCGTTAAAAGGGCAATTATCACAAGATGAGATTGCTGAGCTTCCAGAGTGGTGTTGTGTGATCGATATCAAACCTTTGAAAGTTCCTCAATTAGAAGGCGAGCGTCATCTAGTAATCTTATCGCGCAAGGAATAATAGCGAGGTAGATCGTGGGAAAAATAGTAGCCATTGCCAATCAAAAAGGCGGTGTTGGGAAAACAACGACTTGTATTAATTTAGCTGCGTCTATGGCCGCAACTAAACGTAAAATATTGGTAATTGACCTTGACCCACAAGGTAATGCGACCATGGCCAGTGGTGTCGACAAATATCAAGTAGACGCCACCGCATACGAGCTTTTGGTTGAAGATGTTGCGTTTAATGATGTAGTCATTACCAAGACAACCGGTCATTATGATTTGATTGCCGCCAATGGCGATGTGACAGCGGCAGAAATCAAACTGATGGAGGTTTTTGCGCGTGAAATTCGCCTAAAGCAAGCGCTTGCGTCGGTTCGCGATAACTATGATTTCATCTTTATTGATTGTCCTCCTTCTCTAAACCTTCTTACAATCAACGCCATGGCAGCAGCAGATTCTGTGTTAGTGCCAATGCAGTGTGAGTACTTTGCACTAGAAGGTTTAACCGCGTTGATGGATACCATTAGCAAACTAGCCGCTGTTGTTAACGAAAATCTAAAGATTGAAGGGTTATTGCGTACTATGTATGACCCGAGAAACCGGCTATCTAATGAAGTATCCGATCAATTGAAAAAGCACTTTGGCAACAAGGTGTACCGCACAGTTATTCCTCGCAATGTTCGATTAGCAGAAGCGCCAAGTCATGGTAAGCCTGCTATGTACTACGACAAACATTCCGCCGGTGCTAAAGCTTATTTAGCCTTAGCTGGGGAAATGCTTCGTCGTGAAGAAGTACCTGCATAACACTAACTAAAGGAATTAAATTCATGTCTAAACGTGGTTTAGGTAAAGGGCTTGATGCGCTTCTTTCAACCAGTTCGTTGGCAAGAGAGCGCCAACAGGCAGTGAATTTGAGCCAAGATCGCTCTAGTTCTGATCAGTTAACTGAATTGAATGTGAGTCTATTACGTCCGGGGACATATCAACCGCGTAAAGACATTGAGCCTGAAGCTTTAGAAGAGCTTGCAGCTTCAATTGAATCACAAGGTATTATTCAGCCAATAGTGGTGCGCCAGACTGATATCGACAAATTCGAAATCATAGCTGGTGAACGACGTTGGCGTGCAGCCCGTAAAGCAGGTTTGAGCCAAGTGCCATGTTTGATTAAGAATGTGGAAGATCGCCAAGCGATCGCTATGGCTCTAATTGAGAATATTCAACGCGAAGATCTGAATGTTCTTGATGAAGCGGTAGCGTTAGATCGTCTGCAACGAGAGTTTTCGCTGACTCACCAACAAGTCGCAGAGGTGATAGGTAAATCACGTGCAGCCGTTAGTAACATATTACGTCTAAATCAGTTAGAAAATGATGTAAAGAGTATGGTTGCGGGTAATTTGTTGGATATGGGGCATGCTAGAGCTTTATTAGCGCTTGAAGGTGAGTTACAAATCGATGTTGCTCAGCAAGTGGTAAAGAAGCAAATGACGGTGCGTCAAGCTGAGCAATTAGTGAAAAAGTGCCTAAATCCAGTTGTTGAGACAAAAAAAGCACTCCAAGATGCTGAGGCACAACAAATGTCACAGGATTTGAGTGAAATACTTGGATCTAAGGTAGTAATTGTGCGTTCCAGTAACGGTAAGGCTAAAGTCACGATAAATGTTGACGAACCTCAAATATTGGCGCAATTAATTGCCAAGTTGCAGAGCTAGATGAGATAATTAATCTTCAACAAGTTTTATAAAATACAATTTTTATGTAAAAGTTGTCGGTTTGTAAACAGAATTGTAACTTTTTGCTGTGTTTTCATTGCATTCGATTCGACTCACCGTATAATTTTTGCCAATTTCCCCAGCACTAGGAAGTAATCGCTGTGGATTTTACTAGAGGTATGAATACATGGTAGCTGCGTTAGCTAGACCAGGACGAGAGCTTGCTAAGCGATTGATAATGATCCAGTTCGGCGTGGTTACGTTGGTGGCAGTGGGAATGGCTGCGACTGTGGATGTTAAATGGGGAATTTCAGCACTGATTGGCGGCGGCATCTTTGTCTTAGCTAATGCGGTGTTTGCTTTGTGTGCTTTCGCGTTTAGTGGAGCTCGCGCAGCAAAGAAAGTGGCTGCATCTTTTTACACAGGTGAGACACTTAAAATCCTTATCACAGTAGTTCTGTTCTCTTATGTCTACATGTATACACAGGTGGAACTCGTTCCCCTAAAACTAACCTATTTGCTGGCTCTAGGTATTAATATCTGTGCGCCAGTGCTATTCATAAACAACAAAAAATAGGATGAGTTATGGCTGCGCCAGGTGAAGCGCTAACACAATCCGGATATATTGCCCACCACCTTTCTAACCTTTCTTTAGCTAAGTTAGGGTTGGTTGCGGAAGAAGCAAGTTTCTGGAATGTACATATCGATAGCCTGTTATTTTCTTGGTTTACTGGTTTAATTTTCCTTGGGATTTTTTACAAAGTAGCGACGAAAGCAACAGTAGGTGTACCAGGTAAGCTTCAGTGTGCTGTAGAAATGATCGTAGAATTTGTCGCGGAAAACGTCAAAGATACGTTCCATGGACGCAACCCTCTGATAGCGCCTTTAGCACTAACTATCTTTTGTTGGGTATTTTTAATGAACGTGATGGACTTAGTTCCGATCGATTTCTTACCTTACCCAGCAGAACATTGGCTAGGCATCCCTTATTTAAAAGTGGTACCTTCAGCTGATGTGAACATCACCATGGCTATGGCACTAGGCGTTTTTGCTCTGATGATCTACTACAGCATCAAAGTGAAAGGTTTAGGTGGCTTTGCAAAGGAATTAGCATTACATCCATTTAATCACCCAGTGATGATTCCATTTAACCTATTGATTGAAGTGGTATCGCTACTAGCGAAACCTCTATCACTCGGTATGCGTTTATTTGGTAACATGTTTGCTGGTGAGGTTGTATTCATTCTTTGTGCGGCAATGCTACCATGGTACTTACAATGGATGGGTTCACTACCGTGGGCAATCTTCCATATCTTGGTTATTACGATTCAAGCCTTCGTGTTCATGATGTTGACAATTGTTTACCTGTCAATGGCTCACGAAGACAGTGATCATTAATTAATTTTTTTAAGCTTTTATTTGGGCACTAAGCCAACAACTATAAATTGGAGATAGTAATGGAAACTTTACTGAGCTTTTCTGCAATCGCCGTAGGTCTTATCGTCGGTCTTGCTTCTCTTGGTACAGCGATTGGTTTCGCCATTCTTGGTGGTAAATTCCTTGAAGGTGCAGCGCGTCAACCAGAAATGGCTCCTATGCTACAAGTTAAGATGTTCATCATCGCTGGTCTACTTGATGCGGTTCCAATGATCGGTATCGTAATCGCGCTACTGTTCACTTTCGCAAACCCATTTGTTGGTCAACTAGCAGGCTAATTAACAACTCTGTTAATTGTATTTTTGTAGTTGATTCTTAAAAGGGAGTAGCTGTTGTGAATATGAACGCAACTCTGCTAGGTCAAGCAATCTCGTTCGCTCTATTTGTGTGGTTCTGCATGAAATATGTATGGCCGCCATTGATGAGTGCGATTGAAGAACGTCAGAAGAAAATTGCTGATGGTCTACAAGCGGCAGAACGAGCTTCTAAAGACTTGGATCTAGCACAAGCCAACGCTTCTGATCAATTGAAAGAAGCGAAGCGCACAGCAACTGAGATCATTGAGCAAGCGAATAAGCGTAAAGCTCAAATTCTAGATGAGGCTCGCGAAGAAGCTCAGGCAGAACGCCAGAACATTCTTACTCAAGCTGAAGCTGAACTAGAAGCTGAACGCAACCGTGCGCGCGATGATCTGCGCAAACAAGTTGCAACTCTGGCTGTAGCTGGTGCTGAGAAAATCCTTGAGCGTTCTATCGATATAGATGCGCAAAAAGATATTCTTGACAACATTACTGCAAAACTTTAAGTCTGGGGGCGCATATGTCTGATTTGACTACTATCGCACGCCCCTATGCTAAAGCAGCTTTCGACTTTGCAGTGGAAAAAGATCAGCTAGACCAATGGGGTCAAGCATTATCTTTTGCCGCTGAAGTTGTCAAAAACCAACAAGTAAAAGAGCTGTTAACCAGCTCTATGTCAGCCGAGAAATTGGCTGAGATATTTGTTGCAGTTTGTGGCGATCAAGTTGATGCACATGGTCAAAACCTTTTAAAGGTTATGGCTGAGAATGGTCGTTTAGCGACTATTCCTGAGGTTTGTGAGCAATTCTTCATTTTGAAGAAAGAGCACGAGAAAGAGATCGATGTTGATATTATTTCAGCGTTTGAACTGTCTGGTGAACAGCTAGCAAAAATCAGTGGCAAACTTGAACTGCGCCTTGCGCGCAAAGTGAAGCTGAATTGCAGTATAGATGAAGCCCTACTTGGTGGGGTAATAATTCGAGCCGGAGACCTAGTCATCGATGACTCAGCGCGTGGTCGTTTGAACCGCCTGAGCGATGCATTGCAGTCTTAATGGGGATTGGAGCATGCAACTTAATTCCACGGAAATTAGCGAACTAATCAAACAACGCATCGAATCTTTCGAAGTTGTTAGTGAAGCTCGCAACGAGGGTACTATCGTATCGGTAAGCGATGGTATCATCCGCATTCACGGCCTAGCGGACGTGATGCAAGGTGAAATGATTGAATTACCGGGTGGTCGTTATGCACTAGCACTTAACCTTGAGCGTGACTCGGTTGGTGCGGTTGTAATGGGTCCATATGCTAACCTTAAGGAAGGCATGAAAGTTACAGGTACTGGTCGAATTCTTGAAGTGCCAGTTGGTCCAGAACTTCTTGGTCGCGTAGTGAACACACTAGGTGAGCCTATTGATGGTAAAGGTCCACTAGAAGCTAAATTGACTTCACCTGTAGAAGTTATCGCACCAGGCGTAATCGACCGTAAATCGGTAGATCAACCTGTGCAAACTGGTTACAAATCAGTTGACTCAATGATCCCTATCGGTCGTGGTCAACGTGAACTTGTAATCGGTGACCGCCAAACTGGTAAAACAGCAATGGCGATCGATGCGATCATTAACCAGAAAAACTCTGGTATTTTCTCAATCTACGTAGCAATTGGTCAGAAAGCTTCTACCATCGCTAACGTAGTACGCAAACTAGAAGAGCATGGCGCACTGGCTAATACAGTCGTTGTTGTTGCATCTGCTTCTGAGTCTGCTGCACTGCAATACCTAGCGCCTTACGCTGGTTGTGCAATGGGTGAATACTTCCGCGATCGCGGCGAAGACGCACTGATTGTTTACGATGATCTATCTAAACAAGCTGTTGCTTATCGTCAGATCTCTCTACTACTAAAACGTCCACCAGGCCGTGAGGCATTCCCAGGTGATGTATTCTACTTACACTCGCGTCTACTAGAGCGTGCAGCTCGTGTAAACGAAGAGTATGTAGAACGTTTCACTAACGGTGAAGTGAAAGGTAAGACTGGTTCTTTAACTGCTCTTCCTATCATTGAAACTCAAGCAGGTGACGTTTCAGCATTCGTACCGACTAACGTAATCTCGATTACCGATGGTCAGATCTTCCTACAAACTGAGCTATTCAACGCTGGTGTTCGTCCAGCTGTTGACCCAGGTATCTCAGTATCTCGTGTAGGTGGTTCTGCGCAAACGAAAATCATCAAGAAGCTATCTGGCGGTATCCGTACAGCACTAGCTCAGTACCGTGAACTAGCGGCATTCGCACAGTTCTCGTCTGATCTTGATGAAGCAACAAAGAAACAGCTAGACCACGGTCAGAAAGTAACTGAGCTAATGAAACAGAAGCAATACGTTCCATTCTCAGTATTTGACCAAGCACTAGTAATCTTTGCGGCAGAGCGCGGCTACTTAGCAGACGTTGAAATCAGCAAATTGCTTGATTTTGAAGCTGCTCTACTATCGTACGCTCGCGGTCAATACGCTGAACTTGCAGCTGAGATCGACAAGACGGGTGCTTACAACGATGAAATCGAAGCTCAGTTGAAAAAACTGACTGACGACTTCAAAGCAACCCAAACTTGGTAATAGGTCGGTGGCAGTAATGCCGCCTACTAATGGAGAGTAACGATGGCCGGCGCAAAAGAGATACGTAATAAAATCGGTAGTGTTAAAAGCACGCAGAAAATTACGAAAGCTATGGAAATGGTAGCCGCTTCAAAAATGCGTCGTTCTCAAGACGCAATGGAAGCATCTCGTCCATATGCTGAAACAATGCGTAAAGTGATCGGTCACGTGGCAAATGCAAATCTAGAGTACAAACATCCGTACCTAGAAGAGCGTGAAGCTAAGCGTGTTGGTTACATCATCGTTTCTACAGACCGAGGCCTGTGTGGCGGTTTGAACATTAACGTGTTCAAAAAAGCCCTTACTGATATGCAGGCTTGGAAAGAAAAAGGCGCAGAAGTTGAACTGGCTGTTGTTGGTTCTAAAGCGACTGGATTTTTCAAAAGCAGTGGAGCAACAATCGCTGCGCAGGTCTCTGGTCTGGGCGATAGCCCAAGCCTAGAAGATCTAATCGGTTCTGTTAGCGTAATGCTTAAGAAATACGATGATGGTGAATTGGATCGTTTGTATGTTGTTTTCAACAAGTTTGTAAACACTATGATTCAAGAGCCAACGATCGATCAATTGCTACCTTTGCCTAAATCGGACAGCGAAGAAATGCAGCGTCCGCATTCATGGGATTACATCTATGAACCTGAACCAAAGCCTCTATTGGACACGCTTTTAGTGCGTTACGTAGAGTCTCAGGTTTACCAAGGTGTAGTTGAGAATCTTGCTTGTGAGCAAGCGGCTCGAATGATTGCGATGAAAGCTGCAACAGACAACGCGACTGACCTGATTGAAGATTTAGAACTTGTGTACAACAAAGCCCGTCAGGCTGCGATTACACAAGAACTGTCGGAAATCGTATCAGGTGCGGCAGCGGTTTAAGCTTAGGTTAAACGAAATAGTTTAGAGGATTAACGATGGCTACAGGTAAGATCGTACAGATCATCGGTGCGGTAGTCGACGTAGAGTTCCCACAGAGCGATGTACCTAGTGTATATGACGCTCTAAACGTTACGGACTCAAAAGAACGTTTAGTTCTTGAAGTTCAGCAACAGCTAGGCGGTGGCATAGTTCGTTGTATCGTAATGGGTAGCTCAGATGGTTTACGTCGCGGAGTGGAAGTTGTAAACACTGGCGCTCCAATTTCAGTACCAGTAGGTACTAAAACCCTAGGTCGTATCATGAACGTTCTAGGTGACGCGATTGATGAGCGTGGTGAGATCGGTGCGGAAGAGCTTTACTCTATCCACCGTGAAGCACCAAGCTACGAAGAGCAATCAAACGAAACAGCATTACTTGAAACTGGTGTTAAAGTAATCGACTTGATTTGTCCATTCGCTAAGGGTGGTAAAATCGGTCTATTCGGTGGTGCTGGTGTAGGTAAGACCGTTAACATGATGGAACTTATCAACAACATCGCACTACAGCACTCAGGTCTGTCAGTATTCGCTGGTGTTGGTGAGCGTACTCGTGAAGGTAACGATTTCTACTTTGAGATGCAGGAAGCTGGTGTTGTAAACATCGAAAAACCTGAAGAATCAAAAGTAGCAATGGTTTACGGTCAGATGAACGAGCCACCAGGTAACCGTCTACGTGTTGCTTTGACTGGTCTAACGATGGCAGAACGTTTCCGTGACGAAGGTCGTGACGTACTACTGTTCATCGATAACATCTACCGTTACACACTTGCAGGTACAGAAGTATCAGCATTGCTAGGTCGTATGCCATCAGCAGTAGGTTACCAGCCTACACTTGCTGAAGAAATGGGTGTACTACAGGAGCGTATCACGTCAACTCGTCAAGGTTCTATCACGTCTGTACAGGCGGTATACGTACCTGCGGATGACTTGACTGACCCGTCTCCAGCAACCACATTCGCGCACTTAGATGCAACGGTTGTACTTAACCGTAACATCGCGGCAATGGGTCTATACCCTGCGATTGACCCACTAGATTCTACATCTCGTATGCTAGATCCACTAGTGGTTGGTCAAGAGCACTACGACACAGCTCGTGGCGTTCAGCAGACTCTTCAGCGCTATAAAGAGCTGAAAGACATCATTGCAATTCTAGGTATGGACGAGCTATCTGAATCAGATAAGCAAGTTGTATCTCGTGCTCGTAAGATTGAACGTTTCCTAACTCAGCCTTACCACGTAGCTGAAGTATTTACAGGTGACCCTGGCGTATACGTATCTCTTAAAGAGACACTACGCGGCTTTAAAGGTCTACTATCTGGTGAATACGATGACATTCCAGAGCAAGCGTTTATGTACTGCGGTACGATCGACGATGCTATCGAGAATGCGAAGAAGCTTTAAGGCTAACTAGGAGGCGATATGGCACCAATAACCTTTCACCTAGACGTAGTAAGCGCTGAGAAGAAACTATTCTCTGGTCGTGTTGAAACGTTTCAGGTGACCGGTAGCGAAGGTGAGCTTGGTATTTTCCATGGTCACACTCCGCTGCTGACCGCTATTAAGCCTGGTATGGTGCGTATTGTGAAACAGCACGGTCACGAAGAGTTCATTTATGTCTCTGGTGGTATGGTAGAAGTTCAGCCTGGTACAGCTACTGTACTGGCTGATACAGCTATCCGTGGTGAAGATCTAGACGCAGCGAAGGCAGAAGAAGCTAAACGTCGCGCTGAGGAGAATATCCAAAATCAGCATGGCGATATGGACTTTGCACAAGCGGCCAGTGAACTGGCTAAAGCCATTGCTCAGCTACGAGTTATCGAGCTGACCAAAAAACGCCGTTAATTGACTTTAGTGGTGTTTATAATGTGATAAAGGCGGCCTATTGGTCGCCTTTTTGTTATTTTAGTACTAGTAATTTATTTGTAGCATTAACTATTCGCTTTGGGATGTTTACAATACATCGCAATTTAGCAAATCGACGCCAACAGGATTTATAATGAAATTTAGTGCTGTAATTCTTGCTGCGGGTAAAGGCACTCGCATGTATTCGAACATGCCTAAGGTTTTACACTCGCTTGCGGGTAAGCCAATGGTGAAACACGTTATTGATACCTGTGCAGGTTTAGGCGCGCAAAACATCCATTTAGTGTTTGGTCATGGTGGTGATCAGATGCAGGCAGCTCTTGCTGAAGAGAATGTCAAATGGGTGCTACAAGCAGAACAACTTGGTACTGGTCATGCTGTAGATCAAGCATCGCATCAGTTTGAGGATGATGAGAAAGTTCTCGTTCTCTATGGCGATGTTCCACTTATCTCTTCCGAAACGGTTGAAAATTTACTTGATGCTCAGCCAACTGGTGGTATAGCACTACTTACAGTCGTGCTTGATAACCCAATGGGTTACGGACGTATCGTGCGTAAAAATGGTCCTGTCGTCGCGATCGTTGAGCAAAAAGACGCGACCGATGAGCAAAAGCTTATTAAGGAAATCAACACTGGTGTAATGGTTGCGACTGGTGGTGATTTGAAGCGTTGGTTATCAGGCTTAAATAATAACAACGCACAAGGCGAATACTACCTAACGGACGTGATTGCGGCTGCACATGATGAAGGTCGTGCTGTTGAGGCTGTCCATCCTGTCAACCCAATTGAAGTTGAAGGTGTAAATGATCGCGCTCAGCTAGCTCGTCTTGAGCGTGCTTACCAATCAATGCAAGCTCATAAGCTACTGGAACAAGGCGTTATGCTTCGTGATCCAGCCCGTTTTGATTTACGTGGTCAACTGCAGTGTGGCTTAGACGTTGAAATCGATGTGAATGTGATTATTGAAGGCTCGGTTTCGATTGGTGATAACGTTAAGATTGGTGCAGGCTGTATTCTAAAAGATTGCGAGATTGATGATAATACCGTCATTCGACCATACAGTGTGATAGAAGGTGCGATTGTTGGTGAAGATTGCACAGTAGGTCCATTCACACGCTTACGACCTGGGGCTGAGCTGCGTAATGATGCGCACGTAGGTAACTTCGTTGAAGTGAAGAATACTTGCTTAGGTGAAGGCTCTAAAGCCAATCACCTAACGTACTTAGGTGACGCTGAAATTGGCAAACGAGTCAATGTAGGTGCCGGTGTGATCACGTGTAACTACGACGGTGCTAATAAATTTAAGACCGTGGTTGGTGATGATGTGTTTGTTGGCTCTGATTGCCAGCTTATTGCACCAGTGACGATTGCTAATGGTGCAACCATTGGCGCTGGCACAACTCTAACCAAAGATGTCGCTGAGGGTGAGTTAGTCATAACTCGTGCTAAAGAACGCAAAATTACAGGCTGGCAACGTCCGGTTAAGAAAAAATAGCGCCTGACGAATATTTAAAATAATTAAAGTGAAAATGCCGCTCTGTTGAGTGGCATTTTTGTATGTGTTCGACAGAGAGCATACTCAGTAGTTTGGTATAGCAATACGCTTTTCTAACCAACGAACAGCCTGAGAGACGAGCAAAATAAGCACCAAGTACTCTAAAACCAAAATGGTATATATTTCTAGAGGTAAGTACTCATTAACCACTAATTCATTCGCCCGGCGAGTTAAATCACTTAATCCGATGACACTAACGAGTGAGCTCATCTTAAGGATATACACAAATTGGTTACCTAATGGCGGTAATATCTGCCGTAATGCTTGCGGCAAAATTATCAGGCGCATTTTTTGCCAATAATCGAGTCCAAGTGATTCAGCTGCTTCATGCTGACCGCGGCTGATAGCTTGAATGCCGCCTCGAAATACCTCTGCCATAAAAGCACTTTCAGCGATAGTTAATGCAATTACGCCTGCCCAGAAATGATCGAGAGAAATATCCATCAAAGTAGGCATTCCATAATATACCCACAGCAGTAATACCAATACTGGAATAGAGCGCATCACTTCGACGTAGCAGCGATTAAACCACAGCAGCAGCTTGTTTTTCGATAAGGCAGGCAGGGCAACCAGTAAGCCTAAAGACATAGCAAAGACCATGCTCAATAATGAAATTTGGATGGTGTCGTTAAAGCCAGCCAACAGAAATTTCAAATTGGTCCAACCCTGATCGGTCGTTGGATTGACTACATACCATCCCCATTGGTAATCAGAGCAACCAGTCAACAACAGCAAACAAGCAGGAAAAAGTCGTCGGTAGTTCACAGTTACTCCCTAAACTGGTGAAAAAACGTTACTTGTTACTACCATGTTATCAATGAAGTATAATTAATAGTTAATAATTATAGGGAATATCTTCGATAATTTGCTTTCAGGGAGTGAAAATGAAAAGAATAGTCATGGTAATTGCGATCAGTTTGTTAGCCATAACACAAGTCGCTCATGCACAAAGTCGTCTACAAGAGATCTTAGAGAGCGGTGTATTGCGGGTTGGTACCACTGGGGATTGGAATCCAATGACAATGAAAGATCCAGCCACCAATAATTATCGTGGTTTCGATATTGATGTCACCACTGAGTTGGCAAAAGATCTTGGGGTTAAAGTTGAATTCGTGGCGACCGATTGGAAAACGCTAGTTAGTGGTATTACTGCGAATAAATATGACATTACTGGTAGTGCGTCATTGAATATGTCACGGGCTAAAGTCGCGGGCTATAGCCAGCCTTATTTTTATCTTGCTTTTGTCCCAGTAGTGCAGAAAAAAGATCTGTCTAAATTTTCTGATTGGAGTGATTTTGACAAAGCCGAAGTAAAAGTGGCAGCGACACTAGGCACAGTACAAGAGAAGATGGTTAAAGCGTTTTTTCCTAATGCACAACACATAGTTATTGAAGCGCCAGCTCGTGACTTCCAAGAATTGCTCGCGCGACGTGCTGATGTCTCTGTTACATCCAACGTAGAGGCAGCAACTCTGGTGGAAAAATTTAATCAATTAGCCATCGTTCCTGTTAAAGAGCCACGTAAGCCAACGCCGATAGCGATGCTACTCTCGCAAGATGATCAGGTGTGGATTAACTATATTAATCATTGGGTTGAACTGAAGAAAACTCAAGGATTCTTCAAAGTTACGGCTGAAAAATGGGGGCTAAAAAGTTTATAAAAAAGCCGCATTATGAACTGACCCCCAATAGTTAGACACCAATTATTGGGGGTCTTTTTATGTCCAAATATAGCCGAGAGCTAAAATGTATCATTGCTAAGCAATACTTAGATGGCACGTCATCTCTCTACTTAGCAAAACAATATTCAATTTCTTCAAGACAGATACGGTATTGGGCTCAAGTCTTTGCCATCCATGGTACTGATTCATTTTTACCAACTAAGCATGCTGCTACTGCTCAAACAAAACGAAAAGCATTTAATTTAATGTGGACGAATGAATGGTCTCTCACGCACACTAGCGC
>NZ_JAKJTB010000026.1:0-69985 GCF_050337565.1 Vibrio kasasachensis
CCCTAGTGGATGATGCGCCAACCTTAAGTGGCTTTACTGGGCAAACCCGTGTTGATGAAGATGATCTTAATGTCAGTGGTGCTCAGGGCTCTGATGCCGATAAAGAGCCGACGCTAATCTCGGGCAACTTCGTGATTGAAGAGGGCGCGGATGGCATTAAGAGCTATCAAATTGAAGCCACTTCACCTGTGTTGGCTGATTTATCCTCCGGCGGGGAAGCGCTGGAGTGGAGTAATGGCTCGCCAGTACAAAACGGCACTCAGTTTACTTACACTGCCCAAACGCTCTCGGGCGAAGCGGTGTTTACTATGGTGTTTGATACCGCCGATAACAGCTACCAATTCAACCTACTTCAGCCGCTCGATCATGCGCTGGCGGATGGTGAGAACGAGATTGAGCTGGGCTTTAATATCAGCGCAACAGATTTTGATAACGACACCACAGCGCCACAAACCTTAACCATTACCGTGGTGGATGACATTCCAACCATCACGTCGGTTGAGCCGTTAAGCGTCGATGAAGATGATTTGCCAGCTGGTAGCGATGGTAACCAACCGCTGGAAGTGAGCGGTGATTTTACCACCACACAAGGCGCCGATGGCGTGGTGTTGTACCGAATTGACCCAACCACTAATCCGGTGGATGGGCTTAGCTCGGGTGGGGTGGCAATCACACTCGATCCGCCAACGATTAATGGCGATAACCAATACAGCTATGTCGCCAAAGCGGGCAACGTTGAAGTGTTTAAGCTGACGTTAAATGCTGATGGCAGCTACAGCTTTGAGCTAAAAGCGTCGATTGACCACGCTGACAACGAAGCAAGCAAACTGCTCAACTTCGCAATTCAAGCGCAAGACCAAGATGGTGACATCAGCAGCATCGTGTTGCCCGTGACTGTTGTCGATGATGCACCAACATTAAACAGCATCTCTGCGGCGACTGATGTCGATGAAGATGATATACCGGCGGTGGGCTCTGATATTACGCCAGAGTCGAACAGTAGCGGTGGCAGTTTTGAATTTACGCCAGGCGCTGATGGCATCAAATCGATTGTTATTGCTAACCAAGCTGATGTACTCGACTCACTTAGCTCGGGTGGTGAAGCCTTAAAGTGGAGTGATGATTCACCTGCGCAAAATGGTACTCAGTTTACCTACACCGCTCAAACGACCTCAGGTGACAATGTATTCACCATGGTGTTTGATACTGCGAGCAAAACATATCTATTTACGTTAGTTAAAGCATTAGATCATCCAACAGGTGACGGACAAAATAGTTTAGATCTTGGTTTTGAAATTAGTGTAGTGGATTTTGACAATGACAAAAGCTTGCCACTTCCACTTAATATCACTGTCATTGATGATATCCCAACCATAAATACCGTTGAGCGTTTAGGCGTTAATGAAGATGACCTTGGTGACGGCTCAAGCCCTAATGCGGCTGATTTAACGGACAGTGGTCAATTTGGGACCACTCAGGGGGCAGATTCTGTCGTCAAATACACATTGGAATCAACCGCAGATCCGGTTTCTGGGCTTAAATCGGGTGGCGTCGATGTGACTATTGGCAGCCCACAAATTGACAGTGTTACCAATCAACACGTTTATACAGGTAAAGCTGGCAATGTAGAGGTGTTTGAACTGACGTTCAATGCAGACGGTAGTTACGATTTTAAACTGTTGGCTCCAATTGACCATGCCAGTGATTCTGATTTGACGACGTTGAGCTTCAATGTATTAGCTCACGACCAAGATGGAGATACGAGCGCTAAAACGCTATTGGTTGATATCAATGATGATAAACCGACTCTTACTGGCGTGACGGGCACGACGAGCGTAGATGAAGATGATATTCCTCGTATAGGTTCAGATGGCAACAAAGAGAGCACTACCATTGGCGGGCAATTTACCGTTGTTGAGGGAGCGGACTCTATTGCTGACTACCAGATCACCAATCTTGATACCTTGCTCGATCAGCTTTCTTCTGACGACCAAGGGCTAGTGTGGGCAACGGTTATCGAATCGGGTGATACGGTTACCCATACCGCAGTGACTGAAACCGGTGGTGAGCCAGTATTTACTCTGGTTTTAAACAGCGACGATAACACCTACTCATTTACGCTACTTCAGCCATTCGACCATGCGGCAGGGCAAGGGCAAAATCTGCAACCAATTAATTTTGATGTGAAAGCGATTGATTTTGACGGCGATGAAACAGGTGAAACCACATTAACGATTAACGTTGTGGATGATGTACCAAGAATAGCGAATCGCTCAATTGAAGTGACTGAAGGTGAAACAGACAGCACCAACATCAATATGTTTGGTAAGCCGGGTGCCGACGGCGCGGAAATTACACTGGTAGAAACCCAAAGTTCTGCCGACTCACAGATTCGCTTCAAATTGGCGGATGGAAGCTACGTTGAAAGTTTAGACCCGAATGGTTCAACCACCACGGTCACTGTTGTTGAAGTGAGAACCAACACATCAGGCGCAACATACTATGAGGACTTGGGTGTACTTGAAATTCGCCCTGATGATTCACAGCGAGGTAAATTCCTGTTCACCCCGGTAACTGATCTGACTCATGATGGCGGTGAATTATCATTTAGCCTCAAAGTGACGGCGACAGACGGAGACATGGATACTTCGGTCAAAACGTACAAAGTGACGATTTTAGACCAAGATGCAGAAATAAAGACTTCGACAGTGTCTAGCTTTGAAGACTCTGGTCGGTCTGATTCCTTGAATTTTAATCCGACTATCGACAATAGTAATGCACAAGATAACCAGTCAGCGTTGCCAATAGAGCCAAGTAAAGTCGCGCTAACGGTCGATTTATTTGATATCGATAATGATGAAAAAATCGGCGATGTAGTGATTGGTCCGGGAACTTACCATGGTCAATTCTATTTTTATGATGCCGCGACTGCGACCTACAATGCGCTAACAGTGCAAGGTGATGGCAGTTTGTTGCTAGCGAGTGGTGATGTCGTTCAAACGATAGATGCTTCCAATGTTGCTACTTTAGAAAACCTCTACTTTGTTCCTGATCGAAATTATTCGTCATCGCCATCCTCACCTTCATCCAATCCTAGTTTTGAAGTGCCAATTTCAGTTTCAGTTCTGAATAACGGTGTTGCAGATCATACCATTAGCGCAGATTTAACTATTGATGTTAAGGCTGTGGCGGATATTGCCACCTGGAATGCAACGAACACGCAAGACCGATACACCTTAGTTGAGGATGCCGAAAACGCAACGTTAAAACTTGAGGCTTTAACTCAAGATGGTAGTAACCCAGAAAGCATTACTTATCGCTTAGAGGTAACGGCTGGCGAAGGTAAATTCATTCTCGAAGATAGCGCTGGTCAAGAGATTGTAGAATCTTCACTGGGAATTTATTTGATAAAGGCAGAGGACATTGATGATGTCCAAGTCAATCCAATTGATCATTTTTCAGGTGCCATTACTTTTGATGTATATGCTGAGACTAAAGAAGGCAGCAATGCATACGCTGGCAAAGAAACCGCAGAATCTGTAGTTCAAGAGCTGGTTATCAATGTAGAACCTCGCGCGGACCAAGGTTCCTTTAGCGTTAATCGTATTACGATTTTCGAAGACAATGCTGCCACTCAAGACACGGTTAACCCCGATACTGATCATTTAGATTTTACTTTAGACAAAGTGATTTCATTGGGTTCAACCGATGATATTGATGCACTAAATGATGCCTCTGAAACTCAACTTGTTCGTTTGAGCAACTTTGTTGAAGAGGGCGCGCCAAACACGCCATTAGTCGGCTACGAAGTGCGCTGGATTGGAACAGGAGATAACCCCATTGTTGAGGTGTCTCCTGGTGTGTATGAGATACCTGAGTTCGCATTGCCATATGTAGAAGTACAACCTCCGTTACACGGTAACGAAAATTTCAGCTTTGATGTACAAGGTTTTGTCAAAGATACCGCGACTTTGATAGATGCATCAGGCAATCCTTATCAAGAAGTAAATATTGCCGCTATGGCTGATGCAAAAACGGTAAATGTTACCGTAAAAGGTGTAGCCGACGTTCCATACTTGCCAGATGTACCTGACGAGCCAGCGACTGGTCCAGAATTAGGTAAGTGGTATCAGTATGATGATGGTTCCGGTTTATTTGGTGCTCAAGTTACGATAGATGAAAGTAGCGATGTTGGAATTAACTTTGCGGTGCTGTCGGGTGAGGAGAGTGATGGCGTATTAGATCACTCTGAAAGTTTGTCTGTGTTGTTATCTAATATTCCACAAGGCGTTGAGCTATTTGATGCCAATGGTGGCTCAATTGATTTGGTCTATGTGGGAGGACCGCCAGAGGCTCCTATCTACCAAGCGAATATTACTGAGGCGCAATATGATTCGGGTATTACGATACGACCGCCTAAATATTCGACGGATGATTTTGTTATCGACGCTAAGGTTGTAGTGACAGAAAATGATGGTCATGTCAGAGAGGTTCAAGGCGTTCTTAAAGTTAATATTGAGCCAGTGATTGAAGCCGGTGGTGATAGTAATACATACGACAGTACAAAAAGAGGTAAAGAAGATACCTTTATTACCGTGCCGTGGAATGTGACTAACAACCCTAACGCGCCAGCGAGCATTGATGCACCAGACAGTGAGCCAACGACGAATGGTCGAGACTATGAATTTGTAAGTTCGATTAAGATCGAAAATTTCCCTCCCGGTAGTGAAGTGGAAATTGACGGTAAAGCTTGGGATGAGTATTCCAATGCGAATTTTGACGGCAGCACGTTAACCATTACTGGGCTCGACCAAAACTCATTAGCACCGACAATTAGCGTTAAACCACCGATCGATTCAAGTGTTGATTTTAACCTCAATAGTACAATTACAGTGAAAGAAGTGGATGAAGATGACCCGACACTCATCAAAGAGGCTGAGGTTAAAGGTGATATATCCATAATCGTTACTCCGGTAGTTGAGTCTGACGGTACCGTTAGCATTGAAGACAAAAATGGTAATCCTGTCACTGTTATTCGTGATGACCCTGATCCTGCGGATAGTATCCCGGGTGACGGCAAAATTAACTTCACTATCAATGAGCCAAGTGGAGATGCGAACGTTGTTGTTTTTAAAGATCTTGATCCAAGCTCGCTAGAACGAGTTGACCAAGTTGTAGTGAGATTCAAAGTGCCTGGTGGGGAAAACTTTGATGATGTAATGGATCAGCTTTATGTCTTTGGTGGCATCAATAACGGCGATGGTTCTTGGACTATTGTCGATGAAGATAACTTTACTATTTCAGCCCCCGAAGGATTGAAATATAGCGATACGTCGGTAACCGAAAATACGATTGGCGTAGAATTTGTCACGCAAGTGATTGATGAAGGTGATGAAGGCGAGGGCAGTGCGCCAAGAGAAGTCAGCACTGAAATAGATCTTGTGTTCCCAACAAACGTGACGCCGGCGCCGAGTGTTGCTGCCGAAGTGGAAATGGATACTCTAGCAGTGGATCCTGCCGCCATCGTGATCGGTAAAGAAGACAACCAATTTGATGTTAGTTCTCAGCTCTCAAAAATCTTTAAGTTAACACCGGGTACTGCGGATGGTGTCGCTGACCAAGTCACAGTTGTAATTGCAGTTGCTGACATACCGTTGGAGGTCGATGGGCTGGTTATCTCTGGAGCACAATATGATTTTGCCAATGAACTATATGTATTTGCAGCAGAAGTAACGGCGACGGGCGAATTAATATTCCCAGCAGGATTGGAATTTATCACCCCAGATGATTACGCCGGTGACTTCTTTATTCCAATGACGATTGTAGTGACGGACATTGAATCAGGTGACGAAAACTCACTCGATAAAGTGGAAGTCCCGTTTGCCGTTAGCCCATTGGTTGATGTTTCAGTCGCTGATGGTGGTACCGCGCAACCGGGTGATAATGATGTAACACCAAGTGTGGTCGTGACGGCGACTTCGGTGGAAAAAGTGACTGGCACTGAAGTATCTAACGAAGCACTGGAAGACAATCTGATTAAGCTTGAAGTTAAGATTGACCTAGTTGACAAGCTCGATGTTCCTACGGAAGGGAGAGAGTTCTTAACCAAAGTTGAAATTGAATTGGTTGATCCCGATTTAGGGTATTTTGCCGATATCAATGGCGTTCAACTTTCTGCAACAGAACCTGGAAAGCTGGTAATTGAGTCAACGGATCCAACTGTGATTGAAGATGCGCTTAAAGAGATTTACTTCGTACCGAAAGAAAACTACCCAACGGGCAATAATATCAACACAATTGATATTACAGTTAAGGGTACGGTGACAGATCAGACCGACTTTGATCAAACATCAACCATGCAAACATCCGATGTTCAGGCTGATTTGAGCTTTACTGTTGATGGTTCATTTAAAGTCACGCCAGTACTTGATCCTGTCACATTGCCGAATGACCCAAGTATAGTGGTGGTAGGGGATGAAGACTCTGATATTGACTTAAGTGCAGGAAGTTCAGGGCTAATGATTGCCCTTAACGACACTGATGGTTCGGAAGTGTTTCTTTCCGTCAAACTGACAGGAATGCCCGATAATTTCATTGTTAATAGCTCATCGGGAGACTTTGTGGTCAAAAATAACGGTGGTGGTGAATGGACAATTCAGCTGTCTAATCCAAATGTTACCAGCATTGATTTATCAGATATTACGATCACACCAGCGTCCAACTTCAGTGGTATCGCCAATATTGGTATTGTGGTCTTTACCCAAGAAAACTTGTTAGGGGTGCCGGGTAAACACGAAGGTGAGTTTAAAATTGATGTAACTCCGGTAGGGGATGTCGTTGATGCTGATCCTGTCACGTCAGTAATGGGCAATGAAGGTGAGAATATTGAGATTGCCATCAATGCAAGTGTCATTGATAAAGTTGATCTTTTACCGAGTGAGATCAATCAAGATCAACCCGAAACTCTCCTGATCACGGTTGAAAATGTCCCCGACGGAGGGGAGATATTTTTTAATGATGGTACGACGCTGGCTAACAACCTCGGTGGAGGAGTGTGGCAATTAGAAGTTAATGCTCAATCGTTGGATAAGATAGTGTTTAACTCAGGTGAGCAAAACCAAGGTACTTGGGACCCAGATAAACTAACCATTAAAGTGCAATCTGTAGATACCAAGCACAATGGTGATCATTTTTATGGTCCGATTACTGAGTTTGATGTCGATGTCGTTGTTGAAGCGGTCAATGATCGACCTTACTTTGATGGCATCGGTGATTTGCAAACAGAAGAAGATACTGCGGTTGCTGTTAATGGCTTTACCATCAATGACATTGATGCGACGTTAGATGACCCAAGTGCAACCTATACACTTACACTAAATGTCGATAGCGGTGTTGTTACTCATAATGCAGCAGTAGCAAGTGGAAATGGTTTATCTATTTCGATGTCGGGTACTGACACCATTACAATTGAAGGTACGGTTGCAAACATTAACAAGGCATTGTCTGAAGATCTTGTGCTCTTTACGCCAGAGCTTAATAGTAACAATATTGTTGACCCTAATGGCGTTAAAGTGACAGCGACGGTAAATGATAATGACAATCTAGGCATAGACGACGGTAGCCCTGAAACCTCGCATGAAAGCCAAGCAGAATTTGTTATCAATGTATCCGAGGTAAATGATAAACCAATCGCTGTCGATGTTGATTTGGGTTCAATCACTGAAGATACATCCATTCAAATAACTACGGCGCAGCTGATTGGTCCTGGGTTAAGTAGTGACCCTGATCCGGAAGGGCAGAACCTGATTGTTAAGTCGATCACTGTACCAGTCGAACAAGGTGAATTGGTTGCCAACCCAGATGGGACCTCATGGACATTTACACCTGCTCTCAACTTTAATGGTGATGTGAGCATTACTTACGTCATTGAAGATGATGGTACAGATAACGGCTCAGCTAACTTCTTAACAGATGCGGGGACTATCTCTATTACTGTTGAGGGAGAGAATGATGCACCTGAAGTTGATGTCGCTTCAGCCACTTCATCGATTGATGAAGCGAGCGGTCAGCAAATATCAGGTATATCGATAAGTGATGTTGATTACGTGGATGCTTACGCCAGCGACTTAATCAGTGTGGAGTTGTCAGTTAGTTACGGTGAATTGAGTACAACCTTACCCCTAAATTCATCAATTACGGTTAATCCAGCAACGGGCAGTACGATTACATTGCTAGGTCCTCTTACCGAAATAAACACCCTTCTGAATACGCCTGCGAGTGGTGAAGGAGTGATGCTAGATGCAAGCTTTGCCATTTCATCAGACATTACTTTAACGGTCACCGCAACCGATTCAGGCAATCCATCGGGTATACCGCTTACGACGAGTAAAGACCACACTATTACCGTCAGTCCGGTGGCTGATGCACCAGTATTGTCGGTTCAGCCTGGTTTTGAATATGTACGTAATATATCGGCTAACTTATCAGCAAGTAACAATGGCATTGCGATTGCCGGGCTTCTGGCCGCGCTAACTGATCTAAACGAAGTTTTAACGCTGGAAATGTCACAACTACCAATTGGTGCAAGTGTTACTACGTCGTCTGGCGTTATTACGCCAAGTGCTGGTATTTACACGATACCGGCGGATGAGATCGAAAGTATTGAAGTCGTGGGTGCTGGAGTGGGTAGCCATACTATCCAGTTCGTTGCTATATCCACGGATGATGGAGAAAGTGCACAATCTACCCCGCTGGATATTGAGTTAGATATACTTGCAGATGGCAGTGACATTGATCAATCTTCGCAAATCGAAGCCGTTCAGTTACTTGGTGATAACACAGGTGTGGAACTGACTGCTGGAGAAGGGGATGATCGTATTGTTGGCGGCGATGGCGGGGATGTACTCGTTGGTGGCGCGGGTAACGACACCATTATTGGTGGAGCAGGTGCCGACGTTATTGAAGGCGGGCTAGGATCTGATATTTTAACTGGAGGGACAGGTGAAGATATTTTTGTTTGGCATGAGATCGCCAATGGGGCAGTTGATACCATTACGGATTTCACCGTTCAAGAAGATAAGATTGATTTGCGAGATGTGCTGCCGGAACTCAAGTCAGCGGCAGTGGATATAAATGATCTCCTCGACCATATTCAAGTTGAGGTGCAAAACGACGATGTGACGCTGAATATTCACCCAGATGGTATCGGAACGGGAAGCAACCAAGCCATTATTTTAGAAAATTTAGCTCAAGGGCTAACGCTAGATGTTTCTGATCAGCAGCAGATGCTGTCTACACTAATTGATGAAAACGTCTTTTTGCATGATATCTAAACCATTTTGTAAAGAGAGCATCGAATACGGTGCCCTCTTTATTGATAGGTAGTATACCCAAGTAATTTCTAGATGCTTGGGTATAGTAAATCAACTCTGCTAGACCTATTCATTCGTTTTCTCCGCGTGAAAAAAACATACTCCCAATGAAATTTATTGAATCTTTCCATAAAAATGTGTTCTTATATAATATAAGCGCACGCCGTTCTGTATATGGCGACCTCATAGTAAGTGAGATAACTCAGTAAATTAACAAGTAGGAGCCAACATGAAGAGTGTCATTACATTTTCAATTGCAGCCTGTATTGCTTTTGGTTTCGCACCAATGCAAGTAGAAGCTGCTAAGGTACATCGACCAGCTGCGCAAAAGCGCGTTGTACCAAATCATTTTACTGGTCGTCCGGTATACCGTGCTCCCGTTAAAAAAGTGTACGTAGGTAAGCCTTATCGTGTTCGTGGTTGGAACTACTGGGCACACCCTATAGCGAGCGCAGTGGCTTTTGCCATCGTTGTTGATGCAACAGGAAACCTGCAAGATGAACAAGGAAATGATGTAGTGGTTTTAGGTGGCGGCGGAAAGGTGAAAGAAACCTATACACATGAGGGAACTGTGTACATCATCACTGAGTAATGCACATTGGTTATTCGATAAAATAATTAAGAATCCGGCATTGTTTAACAATATCGGTTTCTTAGCGATAACATGTCTCCAGATCAGCAGAACGCTTTGATAAATATTGTATTCGAAAGGCACACATATTTACTCGATTCGAATTGGTAAACTGCGAATCCGTGAGAAGGGATATGTTGTCATATATTTGCTCTAAATGTGGCTGAGAACGTGGTCAGGACAGTATTGCTTGTTATATATTGCATTGATAAATTAAGGTTAAATTTTTGAATGTAATAGGCTGTTCGATGGAAAAACGGAAAGCGGGCCGACCAAGCAGCAAAACTAACGCACGAGAGGGGTTGATTCAGTGCGCTCGGGCATTGTTTACCGTGATGGCTTATGACAAAGTCTCGATAAGGCTGATAGCCAGCAAGGCAGAAGTTGATAGCGCCCTAATCCGATACTATTTCGGCAGCAAAGAAGGGTTGTTTGAAACCATGTTAAGGGAAACGCTAGCACCGTTAAATCGACGCATGGAAAAATTGCAGCAAGAGATTAGCCAGCACAACTTGTTAGACATCATGCGCACTTACTATCAAGAGATGATAAAAACCCCTGAATTTCCGCGTTTGATCCTTCAAGTGATGAATATGCCAGAGTCCCAAGTGCAGCGGCGTTTACTGGGAAAAGTCATCGATGATATTTCTAAGCCTATGCAATCGGTGATGTTCGACAAATTACTGGAAAATGGTGTTATACGTGCAGATCTTGATCCGAGCTTATGCCGAATTTCATATATCTCATTGATGGTATTTCCATTTATTGCACCATCTTCCATGCTCGCTATTCATGGAGTCCAATTATCGGATGAGTTCTTAACACAGCTTTTAGAGCACAATATCAAGTTGATGACAGGAGGAATGTTCCAAACTGAAACAGGCGGTTAATCGTCCCAAAACAGTGATTTAGGATCTTTAGTTATTTCGCGTGTAATCGCGGTTAGGTCAGTACTTTGAGCCAAGTAAGGATAGGGAAGCCAAATCTCATCGTCTTGACCATCAGTCATAAACAAGCGCCATAAATTTGTATTTCGATCCCAACATACTTTGGCGACTTGAGATGAATAGTCGCAATGGGATGAATCAAGCAGGTAATGTTGCTTGATAAAGATAACGCCCTCTTCGATGGGTTCAAAACTGGCTTTGCCTAGTTCCGAGGGAAGATTTTGATTGCGGCAACGACAAATAACTTCAGCACGACTTTCCACTTGCCTCTGTAGCAAACTCACTAATCCCATACAAACTCCAGAACAACAGGTTTAATGGTTATAGTATGGCTTACAAATCAAAACGTCTGTATGCCCTTTCACAAAATTGTCATCAAATGTCCATATGCTATAGCTAATGATGAATCGATGAATTAATCGCTGAATTCATACGAGTGAGAAGCCTAATTTTTGGAGAACCCTATGATTCGAATTGCGTTAGCTACGCTAATTATATTCCCTTTTTTGACCTTTTCTGCCAGTGCAAGTGAAATTAATATTTCTGGCTCAACATCGGTTGCACGCGTAATGGATGTGCTAGCTGAACACTATAACCAAACTCACCCTGAAACCTATATTGCAGTGCAGGGTATTGGCTCGACAGCCGGCATTACGCTAGTCAGAAAAGGGGTTTCGGAAATAGGTATGAGCTCACGCTATCTAACAGAAAGCGAGCAGGATGAAACTATAACAACAAAAACAATTGCGATGGATGGCTTGGCGGTAATAGTAAACCAGTCGAATCAAGTTAATGATATCTCGCGTGACCAGCTATACGACGTCTACAAAGGTAATATCACCAACTGGAAGAAATTGGGGGGAGAGGATAAGGCGATCGCAGTGGTAGCGCGGGAGGCTTCTTCTGGCTCACAATACAGTTTTGAAAGCTTACTCGGCTTAACCAAAACAGTAAATGGTCGTATGGTGTCTGATATTAGCGCTGACAATCTAGTGGTAAATAGTAACAGCATGGTAAAAACGTTGGTAAACCACAACTCACACGCGATAGGATTTGTTTCTCTAGGATCGGTTGATCGCTCAATAAAAGCGATTCAATTTGAAGGTGTTGAACCTACAAGCAAAAACATTGTAGATAAGCGATATGAGTTGGCTAGGCCATTTTTGGTGCTCTATCAAACTCAAAGATTGGATCAAGAATCAAAATCATTTCTTGAATACTTAAAAAGTGTTCAAGCAAAGCAACTGATTACTGAGTATGGTTATACAGCGAGTAAATAAGAAAAACTGAAGCGATAAAAAAGGAGAGCTCGGCTCTCCGTTTTTCAAGTAATGTTAAAAGTGAAGTTGAATCACTGAAACAACAACAGCTGCTGGACGACGAACACCTTCAATTTCAACTCTAATGATACGTTCTAGCTCAAGCCCTTTTCTGACCGGCGTCACTTTTGATAACGTACTTACCGCACGGACATTGTTGCCCGCTTTTACAGGGTAAGGAAAACGAACCTGATTTAAACCAAGGTTTACGACCATTTTGGCAGTTGGGAATAGCGAGTTGTCTGGATCAACGCTATCGGTCATTTTTGGCAATAAAGCTAGAGTCAAAAATCCATGTGCAATAGTCGTTTTAAATGGCGACTCACTTTCTGCACGCTCTGGATTAGTGTGGATCCACTGCATGTCTTCAGTTACTTGAGCAAACTGGTTAATACGTTCTTGAGATATATTGATCCAATCACCAGTGTGTATGACGCTATCCAACTTGCCTATAAGGTTATTGAAAACGGCTTGCGCTTCAGGCTTTAGCTCAATTGGCTTTGGTTCAGGCTGCTCGTCATTTACCGCAGGTAGCTGAAGATCTCGCAACCGTGTAAATAGGTGGCGATTGTTCGCTTTATTCAGAAATTCCCCCCAGTACTCACGTACAACAGGAGACATCCAAAGCATGAATTCTGATTGATGCTTAGAGTCGTGTTCACCACGATGTTTAAATAGGTCAGCGACTTTCATAAAAACCTCAGGTAAAGACTATAGACGCGCTAATTCCCCTAATTTTGAAGCACTTCACAAATATCCGCAATAACTTTCGAGCGCACAGGTGTGCTCTCAATGCTTTATTTTCTTTATAATTCATAAGGATAACAATAAAACACTATTTTATTGTATTGTGATCGACTAGAGCTTTTGCTTGACAGATATATATGCGCAACTGATTACTTATCAAAAAAGCGTAGCACACATGAATGAATACTTTGTGTTCACTTGAACAATTAAAGGTAAATAATTGCTTTACAAGCTGATGGGCTGTCCCTAATATACATCCGCAACGGAGAGATGGCTGAGTGGTTTAAAGCACCGGTCTTGAAAACCGGCGTGGGTTTATAGCCCACCTAGGGTTCAAATCCCTATCTCTCCGCCACATTTAGAAAAGCCGCTGTTTTATCAGCGGCTTTTTCACATCTAAATTCTCGAAAGTCATACTGCACAGAAAATCACCTCAGATGGTTTACTTATTTTGCGCAAGACATCCCTGCTGTCTACAGCAATGGTAGTTGTTCGAATGGTAGACATAACAACGTCCGATTATTCCACGTGGAATTAGAGCGCTGTGCCGAACAAGCTTTAATTGTATGAAAGCATGTGGAGCATCTTACTATTAGCGCAGGCAATTCTATGACTTAGGTTTCGATGTGTCGCTAGACCTAAATCAACATGCAAAGCTATTTGTATCAAATCAAAAAACAGTATGACTTTTTACAATATGCGAATCTGCAGTTTGATTGCACTGAGATAAGGTTCTTTGTCATACGTAAGCCTATAACGCACTGAATATGTGTTAGGAAATCAATTGCTTGGAGTGCTACATAAGATGAGATATCCATATGTGGTCAACTAAAATTGATCTTGTTCTCTCAAAACGTTATTATGCAACTGCACACTTAAGTTGCCAATGCATTGATGGATAATTAGATCGGGGGCGGTTATTGACATACGGTGCTTATTAATTTTTCGAGATTTATTTTATGTCATACTCTTCAGTCAAGCCTAATTACAGTACTACTGATAAAATACAAAAAGAAATATTCGATATTGTATTACACCTTAAAAAAGATTCTGCTATTTACTTGTTGATAACTTCAATTACTATTTTTGTTGCTATATATTCATCCGCATATGGTCACTCCAACAGAGTTTCTCTATTTTCTTATATGTATGTAATGAAGTTATTGGTACCTGTGTCTTTGTTAACTGCAGGGTGTGGCTACTTCTTTATATTACTCTTTCGCAGAGAACCCAAACCTCTTCGCTGTTACTGGGGCAAAGTTATTATAATATGCGAATATCGCGCGAGGGTGATTTCTGGTTTTATTCTTCTGACGGCAATAAGTGTTTTTATGTCATGTTTTTCGACGATAAAAGGTCTTATTCCACTTATTCATCCTTTTAAGTTTGATATGCTATTTCATGATATAGACTTATGGTTATTTGGAGGAGCTGAACCATGGTCTGTATTACACTTTTATTTATATTCACCATACATCACTCAAGTAATTAATTTATGCTATAACTTATGGTTCTTTTTGATGTGGGCAGTGCTATGTTACTTTTTACTTGCTTCTCCATCTGTTCTTAGAACTCGTTTTTTTGTGTGCTGGATACTATCATGGACTATTTTAGGTATGATCACAGCGATGCTCCTTTCTTCAGCGGGTCCTGCATTTGCTAGCAGTTTAGGCTACAACAACCATAGTTATGATTTATTAATATTGTTATTACAAGAGCAAGATGCTTGGCTTATAAATCGAGGTTGGGGAGGAGTGTACTCATTAGATACTCAAAATCAATTGTGGCAAACTTACGAAACTGGAAAAGAAATGCTGGGTAGTGGTATATCCGCAATGCCCAGTATGCATGTTTCTATAGCAGTATTAATGGCACTTGTTATGGGGAAGCTAAACAAAAAACTAGGAATCGTATTCTGGCTATATGCAGCGGTGATTTATATTGGGTCGATATCCTTGGGATGGCATTATGCAGTAGATGGTATAGTGAGCGCTCCTATGACTTGGCTACTTTGGAAAATTTCGGGGAATATCAAACTGGTTAGGTTTGACCAACATGAAGTTTCTTAAATGTGTCGAAATGGAAGAATTAATTAGCAATCAAAAAAGAATTAAGTGTTGTGTAATCGACATTAGAACTAGATAGCTGAACAAGACCAAATAAAGTTGCGACTGTTTCGTGCGTGTGTAACGCTACTTTACTAAGCGATGGGGTCACTGTGAAAGTATAAATATGGTGGTTGTAGTTTCCCTTTTTTGTGTGGTCTCGAGTTTTTCGGAGGAAAAATGGATATTTCTCTTAGATATGCAGATGAGGCAGATCTCAAATTTTTATTGGCTCTAAGAGACAAAACGATGAGGCAATATCTTACTGAAGTTGGTATGCCTACAAGCATTGAGGAATATGAGAAGCGCATTCGTTTCGAGTTTGCTCATGCACAAATCATTGAACGGGATGGTCATCCTATCGGTTTGTTTAAAGCTACTTATGATCAAGAACGTAATTATTGGTATTTGGTTCAAATTCAGGTTGAACCTGAGTATCAGGGTTTGCAAATCGGGAGTAAACTTATTCGTAACCTCATTGCTAAGGCACAAGAGTCGCAGGCAACGATTGGCTTACATGTTATAGAAACCAATCCAGCCAGACATTTGTACTCAAAATTAGGTTTTAAGGTTGTCGATACCTCAGGCGTAGAGCACAGAATGGAATTACAAGGCTAACAAACAGAATTGAGTGAGGGTTAATGGCATTAAATCAAGGTTAGATAAAGTCCACCGTTATTTTTTCATGCGTTAATAGCGCTGTTGTTCATTAGAACGCAGTGTTTTTATAACAAAATCTATGAATAATCTAATTTTGAGTGAAATATCATTTCGAGATTTATAAAGTATATTAACTGGGCTGGTACTCGGTTTATAATCGTAAAGAATTTCGACTAATTTACCTGCTCTAAGTTCTTCCTCAATGAGGAGGCGAGGTTGAAGTAGAACTCCCCAATCATTGAGCGCTGCAATTTTCAGAGCCATCCCATTGTTTGAACGAAAACGACTATGGGCAATATCGAAAGCATTAGTCTCTAATGTAGATAATATTTTTGATTGCTTCTTCCAATAAGAAAAACCTAAACAACGGTGTTTGGTTAATTCCGATATATTTTTAGGAATTCCATATGCATTTAAGTACTGTGGTGATGCGCAAAATACAAGCTCATAGTTGGTGACCCTTTGCCCTACATATGACGCATCTGTAAGCTCTCCTATGCGGAAAATCACATCGTACCCATCATGTGCTACATCGATTAATTTATCAGTTAGTTCAAGATTGATGTCGATGTTAGGGTATAGATCCAAGAAATCACAAACTATTGGAGATAGGATAAGTGAGCCGAACGTGATTGGAGCATTAATGCTTAACGTTCCTTTTGGAGCATTACTAATTAAAGATGCTTCCTTTTCTAGCGCTGTATACTCATTAAGTATTTTGTGGCATCTCAATAGAAATGCATCACCTAACTCGGTTAATGATTGCTTCCTAGTATTTCTGTTTAGCAAAGGTGCACCAGCACTATGTTCTAAATGCTTGATATGTTTCCCTACCATCGCCGGTGTAATACCAAACTTGTCTGCCGCTTTAGTGAAACTCCCCACATCTACAACTTCAACAAAGACTTCAATGCTTTTTAAACGGTCCATTATAAATTCTCAGTTTATATAAGGTAAACATAATCGATATTTAACCACCCTAGGTTGCCTATATAATTAATTCAAATCAACAGTAAAAGGGAAAATAAGCAATGAGAATTATGGTTGTTGGAGCTACAGGGACAATAGGTAAAGCGATAGTTGAAAACTTGGGTTTACACCATACGGTAATTAAAGTTGGGAATACGAAAGGAGACCATCACGTTGATATTAACTCTTCACAGAGTATAAAAGACCTCTTTAAGGCTGTTGGTAAGGTCGATGCGATTGTTTCAGCGACTGGAAATCTACACTTTGGTCCGCTAGCGGAAATGACTGCAGAAGATTTCAATTTAGGTCTGCAAGACAAACTTTTAGGACAAGTAAACTTAGTATTAATAGGGCAACACTACCTTAATGATGGCGGTTCAATTACCTTGAACTCCGGTATTGTGAGTGCTTATCCAATTATAGGTGGTGTAAATGCAACCTCCGTCAACGCTGCAATAGAAGGCTTTGTCCTAGGTGCATCGATTGAACTTAAAGATGGTCAGAGAATTAATGCAGTCTGTCCAAGTGTAGTAACCGAATCTTTAGATACATACGGGGCATTTTTTCCCGGGTATGAATCAGTGCCTGTTTCGAGAGTTGCCAATGCTTACCAGCGCAGTGTGGAAGGTCCGTTGACCGGACAAGTATTTAAAGTTTGGTAGTGTATTACCAATAATGAATCGGAAATCATTCCTGAGAACAGACTCTAAATGTGACCTAAGCATTGAGTCTGTTCGTTTGCGTTTTGCGCAAAAATAAAAAAGATTTCATGCAAGGCTAGAGCACAACGCCTTCCCCAGATAGCATCTAATAAGAGTATTAATTTACAGAATAATTATTTCTCAAATATAACTATCTCTATTGTCAGTAATAACTGTTCGTATTAATAATGCTTAAGTGCTAGTAACATAAGTTATGTGATAATATTATCTATAGAGTAAAGTTCAATATAACAGCTATAAATCTAAACTATAAATGAAAAATGATGTAACAAAGTCTTAGTTTTACATTGGCGTCTCATAACTTGGTTTTTAATAATAATCAAGGTGATGAAAAAAATATAGATGCTCATTATAATGTTGAACTGCTTCACATTTTGTAATTGATTTTGATTGTTACTTGTACGGTATAAAAACAAAAATGAAATAATTTGCTACGGCTCTATTATTTGTAGTGAGTTCAATCGCAATAAATATGCGATTTGTCCATTTTACATGTAACGATAATGAGAAATATAAAATTTGCCATCGGAAAAATAAGTAATTTACAAAATTTGACAAGAAATTCACCAAAGTTAACATTGATTTAATTCAAGGCTAGTTTGAATATCTTGAATACACATATAAAAATTGATGTTTTTGGAGAAAATTATGTTTAATAAAATTTGTATTAAAGCGAAAATTGCAGCTGATAACTTTGTTAATGATCATCGCGGTGTAACTGCAATTGAATACGCAGTTATCGGTGTCGCTGTTTCCGCGATAGTTTTGGTTGTATTTACTTCTGATACCGGACTTAAGAAAGCACTGGCAGATGCAGTTAAAACAGTGTCAACTAACATTAGTAGCGCTAACATTAAATCTTAAGAATGATTTTTTTAAATTCATTAAATTGGATTTTTATAGGATGGCTACTATTAGCCATCCTTTCTTGCTATGTCTCATTTAATGATATTAAAAAACGACTAATTTCTAATTGGTCATGTTTGGCAGTGTTAATTGTCACTATCTCAGTAAGTAATGTCAGCTATGACGCATCATGGGCTATCTGTGTTTCTCTGGCGATATTTTTTTTATTATTTCTATATTTTATTTCTTTTTGGGGTGGTGGAGATACCAAAGTAGCCATTGCTTTTTTACCTGCAATATCTGAGCAATACATCTTGTTGTTTATGGTCGGTATCGGATTGTTAGGGGGCGTGTTGCTATGCGTTTATCTAGTTTATGGATTAGTAAAAGATATGGATAGGGTAAAAACCGCGGGCTTGCCTTTTGGTGTCCCAATATGTTTATCAGGGTTGCTTTTTGTAGCAGCTTCGCTATAAGGAAAAAATATGCGATCAAAAGTATTAATGATTGTCGCTATTGTGGCAATTCTCGCGGGGTTATTCGGTCTGTACTTTGCTAAGGGCGAATCAGTACCAACAGCAATTATTGAAGAACCTGCGGATGTCATTATTAAAGCCTATGTGCTATCAAAAAATAGAGCATTCAAAAGTGATACGGTTGATAGGAGTGATTTTAAAATTGTAAATCTCTCTGAAAAAGAAGCCAATAAACAGGGGTTGAATAGTGATGTCTTATTCGATTTTGAACCAGGTTCGGTATACAAAAAATCCATTCAAAAAGGCAAGTACGTATTTGTTGACGATATCGTCCAACCTTCAGAACCAAACTATATCGAATTTATTATTGCTGATGACCATGTTCCTTATCCAATTCAAGTATCACCAAGTGCTGTTGTTGGTGGCGTGATAGGCGCCGGAGCCTATATTGACGTCCTCGCATTGACGGGGCAGAAAAATAAAGATTCAGAATTAGGCAGGGAGAAAAAAGAGCAGGTTTCTATCAGCCCAGTTTTGACTAACATAAAAGTATTAAAAGTTGAGATAAATAAAGAGGATTCAAATTTTGGAGCGGCGGCAGTAGGTCAAAGCTACCTTATTCTTGAACTTGATAGAAAGCAGGTTGCAATATTAACCATTGCAAAAACCATTTCAACAATAGAAGTTCACAAAACGGTAGGAAACTATCCGATAAGTGAGCTTCAAGCAAATGCAGGTGACGTTTTACCTGATTTTAAAGCAATCAAAGAATTAAGAGCTGAGAAAATTGTTGTTAATTGACCGGTAAGGATAGGGTGTTATGTCACGTTTTTTTGTAAGTCTTTTTAGTTTAACTGTTGGTCTTAGTGGTGTATTTAGTGTTACAGCCGATGCCGATGGTTTAATGTATTTGATGGAAGGTGAGGCTAAACCTATCATCACTCCTGTGGATATTGATACAGTATTTATCTCTGACCCAAAAATTGCGGATTATCAAGTAATTGATAGAACAAAAGTCGTTATATTTGGTAAAGAGATGGGTACGACCTCTCTAATGTTGTTCGATGAAAATGCCAATACGTTAGTAAACAAAAAGCTTGTTGTGAATCAGAGTTTTTCAGAAATTATTCAACAGGTGCGTTTGCATTTCCCATATGCTGAAGTGTCGGTCAGTAATATAGGCGAGCAAGTTGTTTTGACTGGTTCTGTCTCTAATGAGGCAGAAAAAGATGGAATTAATGATTTGGTTGGTGAGCTGCTATCCAAAGAAGTCGAAAAAAGCGAGCTTGCATGGAAAAAAGACGGTGCCGAAGATGAAGTTATCGATTTCATGACTAAGCGAGCATATAAGGGAATCGTCAATCAGCTTGAGGTTAACACCACCAAGCAGGTTAATGTCAAACTTTCCATTGCGGAAGTGTCGCAGAGTTTTATGGAAAATTTTGGTGTTCAGTATGGAGATGCGGGGCTCGGAGTTGGCGTTTTTGTTAATCCGATTTTGGACTTTAGTGCAGATGATTTGCTCGCCGGAATTACTGCGGTAGCGGATGACTCTATAGGTCAAGTGTTAGCAGAGCCGAACTTATCTGTGATCTCCGGTGAGAGTGCTTCTTTCTTAGTGGGTGGTGAGATACCAGTTGTCACCATCATAGATGGCGGTGCCAACGTATCATTTAAGGAATTTGGTATTCGCTTGGATATGGTAGCGAAAGTGCTACGAGATGACAAAATTAAACTTTCGTTGCAACCTGAAGTGAGTTCGTTGGACGCTCAATACGCAGATGAAAGATATAGCTTGCCTGCACTGAAAACACGCCGAGCAAAAACAACTATCGAATTAGGAAATGGGCAAAGCTTTGTTTTGGGGGGGCTACTGAGCTCGGAAGATGTCGAAACATTACGCAAAGTGCCGTATATCGGTGATGTGCCAATCTTGGGTTCATTATTTCGTCATAGCGAAACATCGCGTAGCAAAACTGAGCTGGTTATTGTCGCGACAGTTAATCTAGTTAAGCCTGTCTCTCCTCAACAGATTCAATTACCGAGTATACAGCGTACATCAAATCTATCGCGTTTCTTTGGTGTTCCAGACAAATACACACCAGTAATTACTCAGAGGGCACAAGATATATTGGCAACGGGAGGGTTTAAAAAATGAGTCGGATCTCCGCATTTATATTACTTGTTATTGGCTTAATAGGCTGCGCGCCTCTAGCGCCAGAAAATCAAAGTGTAGTGGTAGATGTATACCCAATTGAATACCAAATGTCGCTTATTGTTGACGGGAAACATTTGGTAAAAGCCAGTGATGAGTGGCAACGGTTTTATGCGAAGCATGAGCTCGCAATGTTAAATCGAGAAGTCGAGTTTTTTTATGCGACTTCACTTGGAAAAAAAGCAGCAATGCGTTGGCGCAACGAATTGATAAAAAAAGGCGCTCAGCGTGAAAATCTAGTGATAATGAAAAAGGCAGACCTCGCGAAATTTGATGTAAAGGTACAACTAAGGGAATACACGGTAGTTACACCAATATGCAAGCCTCAAGCTGTTACTAAATATTCTAAGCCGCCAGTTGGGTGTCCGAGTAATAGCAATCTTTGGCAATCATTGGTGTATCCACAAGACGCATTGTTATCAGAAAAATAATCTCAAGCTTATTCGGGAAGTGACTTATGCTAGATATTTTAGAGTCTCTAAATAAAGTTGAAAAAAAAGCCAGAGAGGTTGTCCATTTTTCATGTGTTGCATTTACGCAAAGTAATGAGTGCCAAGTGCTTATTGAAGAGGCGTTTCGTTTTGATGGAATGTCGATGCCGAGTTTTGTCAGTAATACTGATGAGGAGATTCAATCCCATGTTAGACAATCGGATGTTGAAATCGCCCTAGTAGAATTGACTGAATCCTCAAACGTGACTGAAGATATGCGTCGTATTAGTCATTTACTACCGAATCATGCCTCGGTGATTGTTATCGGCAAAGAAGACGCAATCTCTACCATTCGTAATTTGAAAGAGATGGGCTTCTATTATTTATTTTGGCCAGCGACAAAATCTGAAATGCTCGACTTTGTCAAAAATGTTTATAACAACCGCAAGAGTGATAGTGGGCTAGGTAAGAAACGAGATGCGAAAAAAATTGCGGTTTGGGGCTGCTCCGGTGGTGTAGGCACTTCATTGATTACCACTGAGTTGGCGACAGATTTATCGGAGCGACATCACGCAAAATGTTTGTTGGTCGATCATGATTACTATGCCGGAAACATTGATATTTTTCTGAAACTTGAGGGCTTCGAGAAAAAAGTAGCGGCGATAACAAGTGTGGACGTTGATGTGGACGCGACATATGCACATAGCATGACGCGTAAGGTAAATGATATGTTTTCATTATTGTCATTGACCTCTGCTGAACACTCAACACATGAGCTGAAAGAATATACCCGCTCTTTAGAGCACTTGCTTAGTGAGCAGAATAATTTCATCGTGTCGGATTTATCGAAAGGTGGGCAAACCAACTCTGATTATCAATATTTGGTTGCCGATGTTGATACGATAGTATTGGTCTGTTCTCCTGCCATTTCGAGTGTACGTCAGCTAAAAAATATGACTGAGTTTTTAAGCTTAAAAGCGCCAAGTTCACGTCAGATAATTGTACTTAACCATGTTCAACCTGAGAAAGCGACGGTTCTATCTAAAAAAGAAGTTCAACAGTTTCTTGGGTGTAGTGTGAATATTGAAATCCCTTATGATTCTGGATTGTTAAAGCATATTCTCGATGGTGGGTACTTGTTTAACTCTCGAATGCCGATTGCACGCTCAATGTTGATGTTAACTTCAATGATCCTAGGTGAAAGCATCGACAAGAATAAAAAAACGAGTAGGCACTGGTTCTTTGGCAAGTGATGGGGTAGGAGAAAACCATGATTCAAACCCAATCGCGTAATATTTTTGTTTCGTTAAGAAAACAGATCTACGACGCACTTGAAGCAGATGTAGTTAATACGCTGACTCGAGAGCAACTAACAGAGCAGATTACTAAGGCTATCGATGTACTCATAGAGCGTCATGATTACTCGGTAGCAACGGTAGTTAGGCGTGAGTACGTCAAAAATATAATTGATGAATTGCTCGGTCTCGGTCCTTTGCAGCCTTTGATGGATGATGAAAGCATTACAGATATTATGATCAATGGTCATGATAATGTGTTTATCGAACGAAATGGTTTGGTTGAAAACTCTGCGATCACATTTATAGACGAAGAGCAGTTGCTGCAAATAGCCAAACGAATTGCTGCACGCGTTGGTCGCCGCGTTGATGATTCATCTCCAACTTGTGATGCGCGTCTTCAAGATGGTAGCCGTGTCAATATTGTTATTCCTCCGATTGCCATTGACGGTACTGCAGTATCAATTCGTAAATTTAAAAAGCAGAGTATCGATTTCGAACAGTTGGTAGGATTCGGGGCGATGAGCCCTGATATGGCAAAAGTGTTGATGATCGCCGCTCGATGCCGGCTTAACATTTTGATTTCAGGTGGTACGGGGTCGGGTAAGACAACAATGCTAAATGCATTGTCTCAGTTTGTTTCAGAAACGGAGCGAATTGTCACTATTGAAGATGCGGCGGAATTGCGTTTGTTACAACCTCATGTAGTGCGATTGGAAACTCGGACGTCAGGCATTGAAGGTACAGGCGCTATAACACAGCGTGAGTTGGTGATTAACTCATTAAGGATGCGTCCCGATAGAATCATAGTCGGGGAGTGCCGAAGTAGTGAAGCATTTGAAATGCTCCAAGCGATGAACACTGGGCATGACGGCTCTATGTCTACTTTACATGCCAATACCCCGAGAGATGCACTGGCTCGTGTTGAGGCTATGGTAATGATGGCAAACAGTAATTTACCACTTGAGGCAATTCGGCGCACCATAGTGAGCGCAGTAGATTTGGTCATACAAATTAGTCGCCTACATGACGGCTCTCGGAAAGTAATGAGTATCACGGAAGTTTTTGGCTTAGAAGGGAAGAATGTTGTCATGGAAGAGATATTCCGTTTTGAAGCGTCATTTGGGCATGATGATGACAACAAAATAACGGGAGATTTTATTTCGGCTGGTTTAATGAAGCGTTCTGTTTTGGTTGATAAAGCACGTTTTTTTGGTCTGGAAAGTAATCTCAATGCCGTTTTCGGGTTTAAGGGAGAGCGATAATGGCATGGCTTAGCTTGATCATTGGTGGGTTATTGTTTGTTTATCTTGCTAGGGTAGAACATAAAAAATCAGCCGCGCGTTATTTGAAACAAGCTAACAATAGCAAACTTGTTGGATCTATTAAGCTGGGCAGTGCAATCAATCTAAATTCATTGCGTGATGAAACATTGGAGCAAAAATTTTCACGTTTGGTTAAGGACACAAATCGCCAGTTAGGGGTTGGTGCGCCTTTAAAATTCACTATTGCAGTTATTTTACTCGGTTTTCTCTCAATTTATCTAAATCATAGTTTCGTGCGTGGCGATCCTTGGTTGATCTTCTTTTTAGTCGAATGTGCTGGCTTGTATTTCGGATATGGGTGGCTACAGAAACGAGAACGTACACAATTTGATGAAGCATTTCCCGATGCGCTTAACATGCTCACCAGTGCAATTAGTTCAGGTGAAAGTTTGATGCACGCGATTATCTATGTTGGTAGTGCGTTGCATTGCGAAGTTGGTAAAGAATTTAAGTTGATGGGAGAGCGCCTACAAATGGGAGAAGCACCTGAAGCTGTGTTTAGGAAAGCATCTAAACGCTTCCCTTATCCACCATTTCATTTCTTTGTCATTACTATGCGCGCCAATTTACAGCGTGGTGGTCAACTTAAAGAAGTGATGTCGCGACTTAACCGCTTGATGTTTGATGCTCGAGCTGTGGATAAGAAAAAGTATGCGTTAACAGCAGAAGCAAGAGCGTCAGCCAAGATTGTCGCAGCTATCCCATTTATATTTTTGTGGCTACTTCAGTTTCTGAGCCCAGAAAACTATGAGTATGTAATGTTTGACCCTGCCGGTCGCTACATTCTCTATTATGTTCTGATTAGTGAGTTTATTGGCATCTCTATTGTTTGGAAGTTAATGAAAGGGGTGGAAGCATGATCAGTCACTCTGTTGTAATCGCTTTGCTCTTTATTGTTTTTGGGATTTTGCTGTTCATCGCATCGTTGAAAACAGAAAAAAATCAGAAGTATTTTGAAAAATATCTCGCCACAGAAGGCGAGAAAAAGAGAGATAAGGAACAAAAACCAGAGAAGCTCCTTGATTGGATCGATGCTATCGTCCCGAGTGCTTTTGCGGTGAATGAAACGGCAATCAATAGAAAGCTGACAAGTGCCGGTGCCGAATCTCTCAAATATGCCCATCTATACCTGCCGATAAAGTACGCCGTTTTATTCATTGGGTGTGGTGTTATTGGTGTACTTAGTTATGGGTCTCTTGAAACAATTTTATTGATAGGTTTACTTTCATTTTGGGTGATATTGACGTTAATAGTTCCCGATATGATTTTGGATATTAGAGTCAAAGCATACCGAGCAAAAATTACTCGTCAGTTACCGTACGTTATTGATCTGTTGGCGGTCTGTGTACAGACTGGTATGACGATTGAAGCGTCAATGGGTTATTTAGCAGAAGAAATGCAAAGCTTTGACCCTAAGCTCGCAAGGTTGTTAGAGCGCATTAAAGAGCGGAATCAAATTGTAGGAATGGATAAAGCATTAGATGAAGCTTATGACCATATTCCAACTTCAGAAATGCGCAGTTTCGTCATGACCTTAAAGCAAAGTCTACGGTATGGATCATCTATTTATCAAACGTTAACTACCTTGTCGTCAGACATTCGTCAGGTGACGATGCTAGTAGTGGAAGAGCGGATCGGTAAGCTGGCGGCAAAAATGTCTGTTCCTCTGATTTTGTTCATCATGATCCCTATTGTAATTCTAATCGCTGTTCCTGGCGTTATGAGGATGATGTCTAATGTCTAATATAAATAAGCAATTAGTAAGCGTGGCTTTGCTTCTGCTATTGCAAGGCTGTGCTGCAAACGGAAGCAACTCATCATCACCGTCTGTTGAGATGAATTTGGATACCCAAGAGAAGCTATTAGAAGCTGCTAATAACAATGGTAGGTTAATTGAGTTTTACAAAACACAATTGAAAGAAAAAGAATCCGAAGCATATCGCTTAAAATTGGCGCAAGTATATTTGTCCAATTTCGATGCTGAGTCGGCACTGTTTACCATAGAGCCATTGCTAACATCGAAAAAATTCTCAATAGAAAGCGCCGTGATTGCAGGCTGGGCTCATATTGATTTAGGTCAGCATAAAATAGCTAAAACGTTGTTAGAACGAGCTCACCAACTAGCCCCCCAAAATGGTGAAGTAGTGAACTTGCTCGGGATTGTGTATGCAGAACAAGGGAAACTTGTTCAGGCTAGAAGCATGTTCGAATTAGCCAGAAGCAACTTTTATGATGATATGAAAATAAAAAATAACCTCGCGTTAGTGGATATGCTGGAAGGTGACCGAACTCAGGCCTTACAACGTTTATTGTCCCTTGCCGGTGAGCCTAATATAGATAAGCAATTACAAGCGAATTTGATGTTGATTATGGCCAAGAATGGGCAACGTGAGTATGTTTTTGATGGATTAGATTCTACTTTATCGACAGTACAAAAAGACCAAATATACAGGGCTTTGCGTGACAGTTCTTTTCAAGTAATAGAGCAAAATGATGATGTGATTATAGATCCAATCGTAATGGAGCCAGCAGTTATAGTACCTGTTGCTTCTAATCCGGTCTCATTAGACTTTCCGGTTACCGAGTCTGTCATCTCAGAGCCGATGGTTTTCGAAACAGCTGTAATTGAGCCGAACACTTCACAGTCCGTAGTTATAGGATCTGGGAGTGTAGAAGCTGTAGTTATCGAGCCAGAGACTTCAGAACAAGCAGCTATAGACGCTGTAGCTATCGAGCCAGAGACTTCAGAACTAGTTGCTATCGAACCCGTTGTTATCGAGCTAGAGACTTCAGAACAAGCAGCTATAGACGCTGTAGCTATCGAGCCAGAGACTTCAGAATTAGTTGCTATCGACCCCGTTGTTATCGAGCTAGAGACTTCAGAACAAGCAGCTATAGACGCTCTAGCTATCGAGTTAGAGACTTCAGAACAAGTTGCTATAGAACCTATAGTTATCGAGTCGGACGTTTCAGAATTAGTTGCCGTAGAACCCGTAGTTATCGAGCCAGAGGCTTCCGAATTAGTAGCTATAGAACCTACGGTTGTCGCTCCTGAGTTTTCAGAACCAGAAGTTTCTAAATCAGTAGATCTAGAACCTTCAGTTATAGAGCCTCTTGCTTCGGAGTCAAGGACTTTGGAACCAATTGCTTTAGAGCCGGTAGTTATTGACCCTACTAGTGTGGAACCGGTAGCGGTACAACCCGAGGTCTAGTGGAGTAGCAAATGATGCGACGTAAAAAGAAACAAGGTGGCGTAGCAGCAATTGAATTTGTAATGGGATTCATGCTGTTCTGGTGGATTTGTATGGCGTGGGTTGAGGTGAGCTACATGTCTTATGTTTCTGCGGTTTCTGATCTAGCTGTGAGTGAGTCATCAAGGGCATCTCGTTTGGAGGACTCTGTTGACTCAACCTGTGAGGTCGATGGATGCTTAAAGAATTATTCAGATCGTTTTAAGCAAGCCCTCAACGACACGGATTCTTTGTGGGCAAAATTTGTTGATCCATCAAAATTTAGGTTCTCGATACAGTTTCTAAAAACCCCGCTGGAGCTAGAAAACTTAAAGGATAATTATTGCCCTTTGGGTAAAGGGGAAACACAAAGTGAATGCGGTACATCGGCAGATAGTTCTATCGCAGTTTATCGCATTAACTATGACTATCAGCCAATGTTTAATTATTTCATTAATTCGAGCCAGTTGTTTTCACGTGAAGTGATCGTAATACAGGAGTATGAACGTGATCAATTCAAGTATTAGACAGCGCGGTGTATTTACCGTTGAGTTCGCAATCATCGGTTTGGTTTTTAGCTTGTTATTTGTTTTTAGTGCTGATGTGATTATTAAACTGTCCTATAAAGGCAAGTTGGACCGGCTGTCTTATTCTTTAGTAAACGTTCTTAAAGAGCGAACTCAGTTGTATGGTAAGGATTACGTTTTGTCGGAAGCAGATGTGACTACGATAGTTAAGATCGCGAAAGGCTCACTGCGTCGCACAGTGAGTCAATTCGATAAAAACAAGCTTGGCTATAAGATTGAAGCCGTAACATTCGACGCCAAAGAAAACTCAACCTATAGCAAGTTTCCTGCTGGCGCAGCGGTAGTGAGTTGCAATAATGATAAATCCTTAGATACGATGAAACATTTATCTAAAACAACGACCTGGAAGCGGCGCACTACGCTGTACCGAGTTACCTTATGTTATGAAACGTCGAATTGGATTGGTGACTTGTTGGGTACGCAATTTACCCGGGTCGAATCTGATGCAATCATGATAGGGAGATAATGATGAGTAATAATAATCGTTATCAAAAGGGGCATGCCTCTATATTGTTTGCTATGATCGTTCCAGTTTTATTTGGCGTTTTTATGTTGGGTACTGATGGCTCAAGAGCGCTGCAGCAAAAGGCGCGCTTGCAAGATGCGACCGAAGTAGCGGCGTTGGCTATTTCGGCTCATGCTGATAAAAACAAGGTCGACAAGGGGATACCTGCTAACCACGGCAGTTCAGTCAATAGAACAATCGCGGCGGATTTTATCTCAGCTTACTTTCCTGATGCGGGCATTACTGGCCCCGACAAACTCACTAACTTGAAGATAACGAGTACGGGCTGCAGTAAAGACTGTTCAACGAGTACGCAACAATATTCCCAGTATCAAATCCAAGCGTCATTTAAGTTTGATACTTGGTTTCCTGGAAATAGCGCGATTGTTGGATTTGGTGACAAAATTGAAGTCGCCGGGTTAAGTACCGCAAAAAGATATCGGAGCGGCAGCCCCATTGATGTAATGTTTGTGGCTGATTTCTCTGGTTCCATGGATAATGAATGGAATGGCAAAAAAAAATATACACAACTCGCCGACACGATCAAAACAATTGCAAACAAACTGGATGAATACAATAAAAACTCAACCCTTGCTCAAAACAGCACTGTTGGTATTACGCCCTACGACCACTTTGTATATAGAAAGAAGAAGGCGGGAGGAGATTGTCAGAAGGTTGCAGATGGTGATGTGTGGAATGTTGAGCGCACCCGCTTTAACGGTAAAGCTGTAGACTACGCGAAAATGATCACCAATATAGAAACAGCTATTGATAGCGAAGTCTGCCCTGATACAAAAAATAATTACTCAGCTACTTTTTATAGTATTGCCCTGACGGATGAAATCCCTACCTTTAATTCGAATATTGAAAAATTTGAACCTAAGTCCATGACCGCCTCATATCAAGGTTTGATCGAAGGCTACAAATTTCTTAAGCAAGGGCTTAATCGTAAGCGATTGCTGGTCATTCTTTCTGACGGTAAAGACACAGAATCTACCGCTCCAACAGGCAAGCTTACAGACGGAAAAGCCCCTACCACTAAATATCCTTCAGGAAGGCTTGTCTCTGGCGACCCTGGGGAGGATGGTTATGACTCCTACCAAACAATAGGTAAAACACTTATTGGTAGTCCACATTTATTGTGTGACAAAATTAGGACTGGGTTATCCAAAAATGGCGAGGAAGTACAGCTGTATTTAATTGGTTTTGACTATAAGGCAGGCGATACCAACAAAGCCTTGGATGATTGTGTCGGGGCTGGAAATATTCTCTACGCAGATGATAAAGAAGAGATAGAAAAGAGACTGTTGTCTCTGATTTCCAAAGAAGAAGAAATCGGGCATCTTAAATAATGTTAGGAATTGTATGAAAACTCAAATTAAAACGATATTAAGTATCGGTGTGATTTTATTATCAGCTTCGGCGATCGCTGTTGAAAATAATAAATTAGTCAGTGTGTGTGGTCATTCCAATGTCAGCGTGAAACAGCAAGTTAATATTGATCCATCTACCAGTGTATCAATATTACAAGGCGGCATGATGCGCATTGAATCAGATGGTCCCGAGCCTACAGAGCAACTACTTAAAGCTGAAATGGTGAATATTGGTATTTCGTCAGAATGTACTGAATATTTCGTTTCTCAAGGACAGCATAACCCGATGAATGGGCGTGTCTATTTTGCTTTTGATAGCGATAGACTGACACCGACGTCGGTTGCTATTCTTGATACCATGTTAGAACAATTGCGCAGCGCAGAGAAAAGTATCTTACTCGAAGGGCATACCGACTCAATAGGCAGTGATGGTTATAACTTCTCATTAGGAATGAAGCGCGCAATGTCAGTACAAGATTTCTTGCAAGATAACAGTGTAGATCAACAGAATATCGAAGCAGTAAGCTACGGTGAAAAAAATCCGATAGCGTCTAATAATAGCGCAGAAGGTCGAAAATTGAATCGACGTGTTGAAGTGAGAAGCCACTAATTGATGTTTGTATCAAGCGATACTCAGGGAGTATCGCTAGTTTTCAAATCCTTGAAAGGCTGGTTACAGTACCCATGTTAGGGTCAGTAACAAAACTACGGCAGAAGTCGCTAGGAACATGCTTGTTAGCGTTGCGATTTCGCCTAGAGTAGATGTTGAAGGCTTTGATGCTTCATCTACTGTAGTTGATTTTTCAGTGTCCAATATTGATAGAAGTGCTGAGTTCATTTTCTCTACCTATGTGGTTATGCTTCAAAATACGGGGGGCATTTTACTCACAATGTGATAGTGATCAATAAAAATCAGCGTTCTAATATAAAATATTTTTTCCTTGTCTAGATTAGTTTTCCTAATTCATATTTAAGTAAGCCCCATTACAGAGGTGATGGGGGCATTTGGTGTGATGGCTTGAACATCGAGTTACCACTCTTCGATTGATTCTTCTATTAGGCTTTTGAATCAATACCTACTTGGCAGACGAAGTTCTTGAGGCTTGAGCTTATATTCACTAGAATGGCGCGTTTTCATTTATTACAGGTCATGAACATGAACGACACTAAATCGCTACCAACTTTGCCAGACCACCTTTCAGGTAACCCTCGTAGCCCACATTATGTGGCAGAAGTTTTTGAGCACCAGATCGGTATCCGCCTTAATGGTAAAGAGCGTACTGATGTTGAAGAATACTGCATCAGTGAAGGTTGGGTAAAAGTGGCTGCGCACAAAGCGCTAGACCGCCGTGGCCAGCCGTTGTTGATGACGCTAAAAGGCACAGTTGAAGCTTACTACTGCTAGGTTTAACAAACCATAATTCGAGTGTTGTTGGTTAATTCAGCCATACTATCGAGTTGGTTTGTCATTCAGAGTACGCCTATCCTAAAAGGACCCTGAGATGATCCTGGTCCTTTTTATTTTACTCTTCTCACGCAGATCTTTGCGAGTTCGGGTGCCTTGATAGCTGTATCCATTCGTTGTTTCAGAAACCTATAGCGCAATAAGATTGCCCAATCGGTTCTTCAACTCGCCATAGTTAGCATTTATGACTTATCTCTTCCTTATCTGATTGCTGTTTTTCTTCTTTATAACCCAGCGTGCGAATGTGCTCACCGTGTATCGTATTTTTCATGAGCGCCCATAGAGCGGTTAGAAATCGTTTATGTAAAGCGTGATGGCGGATATACTTGTAGTGAAAATAAACATAGAGCAGCACAAACGCTACTAGTGCTAACGCTATTCCGTAGGTTTCATAATTAGAAAGAAAATTCATAATAAAGCCTTAAAAAATTACAATTTAGATTCAGAAAGTAGGTTGTTCATCCATTTTTTGGATTTAAAGCGATATAAACAAGAAATCCACTTAAATACAGCTTCTAAGAAAAACACAATAAAGATGATGTCAGGGGGGAGTTTTAGCCAGATCGCGCAGATAGCCGCAATTGGAATACCAAACAGCCACTGAGTCAGTAAATCTTGATAAAGGCAAAATTTTACGTCACCGCCAGATCGTAGAACGCCTACCACCATAATGGTTGGTAATGAGCGCACCACAATACCAAAGCACAAAATGAGATAAAACGACTGCGCCAGCTCAATCGTGTCAGGGCTTAATGCAGAGAACCAAGGCAAAATATTGGTCATATTCCAATACAATAGCAACGCGACTAAGGCATTACAGGCTAACGCAATTAGAACGAAAAAGATGGATTGGTAATAGGCTCGGTGGTAATCCTTCGCACCCAAATTATTACCAACCACCACCGCCGATGCATTAGCGATACCCGTTAGAAAGCTAAGGGAAAACGCTTCGATAGGCGATATGATCGTAAGGACCACTAGCCCTTGTGTACTTGTACTACCCATTATTGCTGTATAGGTAAACACTCCCAGCGCCCAAAGAAGAAAGTTACAGCTAGTGGGGATAGTTAATTGACCAAAATGCTTTAGTTGCTTTATATCGAGTGAAGTGATGACCTCATACAGATTTAAATCTAATAAGTGCCTACGAAATTTTAGATAGAGCAGTAATAAAATAGTCTCACAGATTGCCGCTAACGTTGTACCAATAGCTGCTCCCTTAACGCCTAAAGCCGGAAGTCCAAACAAACCAAAAATAAGAACCCAGTTAAAAGCAATATTGAGAGCAATACCGATCGCAGAGAAAACAGTTGCGGTAGAGGCTTGGTGGATGGATCTCAACCCCGCAGCAATACTACTTTGGTAGGCCATGAAAAATAGTGAAGGGGCTGCGTAGTGTAAGTAAGTTTTGGCAAGCGCTATGATATCGGATTCTTGGCTAGCAAGTTGAACAATGAAAGGTGCAAAATAGAATAGCAGTAGTAAGGTTACTAGTATGACTAGGCTGCTGACAAACCACGTTAAGCCAATACTTCTTTTTATGCCGTTTTCATCGTTGGCTCCGAAGTGTTGCGCTGCCAACATAGCTCCACCAGTCGCAATACCTGAAAGTATTATGGTGAGCACAAACAAAATTTTGCTCGCAATGCCAGCTGCGGCGACATCGAACTCGGTCAATTGACCAAGCATGATTACATCGATAACCCCTTTACTGGAGAATAAGACAGTTTGCACTGTGACAGGGATGGCGACGCTGATTAAGCTTTTCAATAAAGCTTTGTCAATAAATTCGAATAATGAAGGGCGATGCTTTAACGAACTAGATAGCGGCATAGTTTCGCCATGTGTTTATAATCAATTGAGTGATTATGAAGTGATCTTTACACTATAAAAAGTCACATATGATAGGGTATTACGTTCAAATGTTCGCCGTACAACCAAACATGGCGAGATAAACAGGGTCTCACTAGTATGCATACTTTAGAGCAACTCAATGCATTTATAGCCGTTTATGAACTCGGTTCTTACAGCTCAGCGTCGAAGCGCTTGGGGAAGTCACGCACAACGGTGCGAGAGCAAGTCTTAGCATATGAAGATACGTTGGGTTACTCATTGTTTACGATTAATGGAAGAAAAGCCGTACCGAGCGATAAAGCTGAGCAACTTTACTTTCACGCTAAAGTGGTCGAAAAGCAGAATCGGGAGCTGTTTTGCTATAGCCAAGCAATGTATGAAAGTGACATTCATACGATTAATGTTGTTTATGATGTCATCGTACCCTTGAAATTAATGGCGAAGGTTGAGCAGCGAATGCGGACTCAATATCCGATGATATCGGTTAATTGGCTGCACCGTACAAGGCAAGAAGCGTTAGATATGTTACAGCAAGGCAACGCTGATTTTGCCTTGATGCCGAATCGGGAGATGGTGTTTTCGGAAGCAGACGTGACTTGGGTTAACTTAGGTCCACTGCACTTAAAGTGTTATGTAGGGAAAGATTCACCACTACTGGAAAACGATTGTATTACCGTCGCTCATCTGCAAAATGAAACCCAGTACATCACCGAGAATTTTCTCATGATGGACGTGGGTTACGTTAAGGTGTCACCCAAGATGCAGGTTGTCAGCAACAACGATTTGCTTTGTGAGCTAATTAAACTCAATGGTTGGGCGGCGATGCCTGAAGAATACATGCGAGACTATCTCAAAACGGGAGAGCTGTTTGAAATTAGACCTAAAGAGCTTAGTGATAGTAAACTTATCAGCTTGAATGTGTATTTTTCTATCGGTAAAGACAATAAAAAGGTCTTTTCTGACACGATAAACTGGATAGTGGAATTATCTCAATCAGTGCTGTGATGATGAGTGCTGACAAAGATAGAAATTAGCGTTTATTCATAACCTTTCGGTTATTGGGGCGTCAACTACAACTATTTTTCAAAATAAGTCCCAACATCATCATTCTTGCTCTATAATCAGCGACCGTGTTTTCGGTAATGCTTATTTTTGGCATTCCCCGGTAGTTTTAGGAACAAAAAATGTCATTTGCCTCACAAAATTTTTCACCAGAAATCGTTAAAGCACTTACTGAATGTGGTTACGAGAAGTTAACTCCAGTTCAGCAAAAGGCGATTCCGTTGGCTCGTCGTGGGCACGACATCCTAGCTAATGCCCAAACGGGTACCGGTAAAACAGCAGCGTTTGCATTGCCGATTGTGCAAAATATTTTGGATAAGCCAAAAACTTCAAATCGTTATCAAGCACGTGCCGTTATCTTGGCACCAACGCGTGAGCTAGCCGCTCAAATTGCACAGAATATTCAAGATTACACCAAATACACTGAGCTAAAAACGGTTGCTATCTATGGTGGCGCTAAGATGTCATCTCAAGAGAAAACACTTGTACAGGGTGTTGATATATTAGTCGCGACACCAGGTCGACTCATTGAGCACCTAGAGCTGAAAAACGTCTCATTAGCTAACCTAGAGTTCTTAGTATTCGATGAAGCTGACCGCATGCTCGATATGGGCTTCATCTCAGCGATTGAAAAAATCATGTCAGGCGTGACTACAAAACCACAAACCATGCTTTTCTCTGCGACTTTCTCGACGCAAATGAATACGCTAGCGGGACAGATCCTTCGCCAACCAAAACGAATTGCGATCTCTCGTGAAAACGTTACAGCCGATACGATTGCCCACGTTGTTTATCCGGTAGAGCAAGAACGCAAACGCGAGCTGTTGTCTGAGCTTATTGGTCGTAAAAACTGGAAGCAAGTACTGGTGTTCGTTAACTATAAAGAAACAGCGAACGAACTGCTTAAAGAGTTGAAGCTCGACGGTATTAAAGCGGTGCTATGCCATGGTGACAAAGCTCAAAGTGCGCGTCGTCGTGCGTTGGATGAGTTTAAAGAAGGCAAGGCTCGTGTGATGATTGCGACTGATGTTGCAGCGCGAGGTTTGGATATTCAAAACCTGCCACACGTAGTGAACTTTGATATGCCTTTCTTGGCAGAAGATTATGTACACCGTATTGGTCGTACAGGTCGCGCAGGGCAAAAAGGTAACGCGGTTTCTTTTGTGAATCGTGAAGAAGAACTAACTTTACAACAGGTTGAGTCTTTGATTGGTCAACGTATTCACCGTAAAGAGTTGGAAGGTTACGAACCTAAAAGCCGTGATGCGCTACTGGATAAAATGCATTCAAAATCAGCATTTAAGAACCGCAGATCACGTATGAACAACCCAAGTGACTCAAACCAAGGTGAAGCGGAACGCCGTAGCCGTTTGTTCAAAATGATTCGCGCAAAGAATAAGTAATTCTCAGGCTAGTAAGAGCCACATTTGCGAGTCAATATTTTACGAAAAGAGCGATACCATCAGGTGTCGCTCTTTTTTTCGTTAAAGTTTCAGATATCAACAGGGAATAATTTTTCAATCACGGCTTGTATCGCAACTAATACGTAGTTTCGTTTAATTTTTCGTGGATAGTTCAGGTTATACGATAGAATTTTGATGCAGTAGATTAAGAATAATTGGCGTTTGCCATTAATGGAGTCGTAAGTTGTATATTGGTGAAATATCAAAACGTACAGGTGCAAGCCCTAAGGCAATCAGATTGTATGAATCGTTAGGGTTATTAGTGAATGTAAAAAGAGAGGGCAGCTACCGTACTTATAGTGAAAGGGATATTGAATTTGTAAAGCTCATTAAAGAGGCGCAAACACTTGGAGTGAGTTTGGCTGATTTAAAAAAACTGGTGGTCGCGGAAAATGAGCTGGACTGGTTACGGGTCATGGAGTTGTTGGCCGATAAGCAAAATAAGGTCGATGCCCAAATCGCATTTTTACAAGCACAGAAGAAAAGAATTACAGTGTATCAGAAAAGTATACAAGATTGCTTAGATAGTCATTGACTCTTCCCCAGAGGTCAAGGTTTATGCTGTGCCTTTCTATAGGGAAGGAACACGATGAGTAAACAGATATTAGTTATTAATGGCAACCCAAAATCAGACAGTTTATGCCGTGAGTTGGCGAGCAGCTATGCTGCAAAAAGTAGTCAATACAATGAAGTAAAAGAGCTATCTCTAAGTGAGCTTAAGTTTGACCCTGATCTAACCAGTGGCTATAGCGCCAATCAAGACTTAGAATCAGATTTGGTCGAGTTCCAGAAATTGGTCAAATGGGCTGACCATGTTGTATTTGTTCTGCCAGTTTGGTGGGGTGGAATGCCTGCCAAATTTAAAGGACTAATTGATAGAACATTTTTGCCAGGGTTTGCTTTCAAATATCTCGCCAATAAATCAATGCCGGAGAAACTCCTGAAAGGTAAAACGGCTGATCTCATATTAACGATGGATACGCCTCCATTTTACTACCGTTGGTTTCAAGGCAATCCTGTACATAAACAATTAAAGCGTACCATTCTAGGGTTTTGTGGGTTTAAAAAAATATCGACGACTTATATTGGTCCGGTAATGAACTCAACAGAAGATAAAAGAAACAAATGGAAAAATAAAATGCTTAAACTAGCGAAAAATGATTAGACGCTAATTAATTACCATCTCTATGGCATCCTTGATTACTCTTGTGGACAATCATTAGCCCTAACATATTTATTTTATTGTCGAACCTACCAAATTTGGTCAGGTAAGTTCGACAGAATTTGAAATCATGAGTCTATTGCTGGGGCTGACAGAGAATGTGTATTTTTTGCTTTTAGCTCAAAAACACGTTCAAATAATTCAACAAGATGGTTTTGATGGCTGACCATTAAAATGGTGCTGTGCGGTAACCTTGTACGCAATTGCTTGATCAAAGCGTGAGCGGTAGGTTCATCCAAACTACTGGTTGCTTCATCTAAGATCAAAGTTTCAGGTTTTAGAACTAAAGCGCGCGCCAATGCCAGTTTCTGCTGCTCACCGCCTGACAGTTTTTGCTGCCATTCAGCTTCAATATCTAACTCAGTCGTAAGAGAGCTTAGCCCTACTTGGTCTAAGGCAGAAAGATAGACGGTATCATCAGCAATTGGTGACCGTGGATAACTCAGACACTCTCGAAGTGTGCTTTGTGGCAAGTAAGGTTTTTGTGGCAGTAAAAGTGTATTAAGACTCGGTCGTTGGTAGTGCCCTTGATAAAACGGCCAGATCCCCGCAAGCGTGCGTAATAGTGTCGATTTGCCTAGCCCACTAGCGCCGCGGATCAACAATGTCCCGCCCGTTTTAATTTGCATGCTTACATTGGTAATCAACGGCTGACCATCTGGTCTTTGTATTGATAATCTATGGCACGCTACTCCAGTGGTTTCTGATGGAAGGAAAGGCACTTTTTGCTCCGTCGCTAAGGCTTCGCATTTATCCATAGCCTCAAGGAATTGACCTAATCTAACCACAGTTGCACTCCAACGGGTGAGGTCATCATATCGGAAAATGAACCAGCTTAGTGATGCGTACACTTTCATAAATGCCATTTTTACCTGGAACAAGCCACCAACCGTAATGGCTTTTGCCATTAAAGCAGGAATGGCAGCAAAGTAGGGTACCATCTTCGCAATTTGGTGGTAGGTGTTTACTACAATGCCGAGTTTTTTCTCACGTCCCATCAACGCTTGCCAGTTCGTGGCGATATCGCGAAATCTCTCATCTAGCCGTGTTTTTTCAAGACTCTGCCCACCCATTAACGCAATTTGCTCAGCACTGTCGCGGCTACGTAGTAACCGTGCGCGGAAGTGAGCTTCACGCTTTTGCTGTTGATAGAAAAGGCGGTGGAGTTTTCGTCCAAAAAAATGAGTAACACCCGCGCCTAAGATTGAATAAATAATGGCAAGCCAAAGCAAGTAGCCCGAGATTTTTACATCATCGGATAGGGGCAAGAGAAAATCACTAGAAAGATTCCAGAGAATCACGCTGAAAGCTGCCAGTGTCGCGACGCTTTTTATCAAGCCAAGAATAAGCTCTAATGTGTCGGTAGTAAGCAGTTTTATATCTTCAGCAATACGTTGGTCTGGGTTATCAGGCTCTTCAGTTAGCGTTAAATGATAAAAGTTTTGTTTACCTAGCCAACGGCTAACAAAATATTCAGTCAACCATGTTCGCCAACGGATCTCTACCCATTGTTGTAGCCATTTTGCGTACACCTTCATTATGACAATGACGGTAACTAGACCAATAAAATCGAGCAGTAGCTTATAGACCAACGGTCCGTTTAGATCAGCGAGAGCATCGAAAAATTGCTTATTCCATAAGTTGAGTTTTACCATTACTTGTACGAGCAGCAACGATAAGAGTACCGTAGCGAAGAAGATCAACCACGTTATTGCACTCGCTCTACTTAACCAGTAGGGCTTAGCAATAGCAGAAAATTGTTTGAGTACAGACATATATTCCCTGACATTATTCAAGCACACACCGCTATAAACCGTATGTGCTTGATTTGAAGATACTTACTGTTTCGTTGGTGTTGCGGTTTCTGCAGGTACCAATGAGGCATCAATCCAGTTATTAGTGACCAGAACCTTCTTTGCTAAGTTATTGAGATTTTCAGGTTTTACACTATCTATCCATGCTAAGTAATCAGTCACAGCAGTAAAGCTCTCACCATATTGAACGGCGGCTTTTAGATAACTCATGCGCTGACGATCAGTAATATTGTCGGCTTGTAAGGCATGCTTAGTTTGAGTAACAACTTCGTTTAGCTCTTCTTGTTCCACTCCCTTTGTTAAGATCTTGTCTAGCTCTATCATTGCTTTGGCTTTCAGCTCTTCGGTTCTAGCAGGGTCATGGCTGTAGCTAACTAGACCGTATGATTGGTCGCGTTCGCGGTCGAGGCGGATACCAAATCGTACTGAGTAGACTCCGCCAGATGCTTCGCGTAATGATTCACGTAAGCGATTGGAAAGAATACGGCTTAGTAGGTAGGCTTCGTCTTCACGCTCGATGCTGTAAGTAAGATTCTGGTTGAACATTAGGCTCGTGACGCCCATAGGTTCTTCACCCGCTGCAATATGAACTTGATGCGTACCACGACCTAACTCTGGTAATTTTATCGGTGAAAATGATCTACTTGAAGGGAGTGTGCCGACATAGCGTCTAGCCAGCTCGATCACTTCTTCTGGTTTGGCATTACCGACAATAATTAGCTGATGATTTTTGGCGCTAGAGAACAAGAGTCTCCATGCTTGTAATAAATCTTCGCTGTTAATTTGATGCAGTTGTTCTGTCGTTAGGCTCAATAGTTCAGGGTTATTTACATAACGTATGGCATCGATCGAAGAATTAAATTGACCGTTGGAGCTGGTCATACGGTTTTCAATACCACGTTCTAATAGCTGTTGTGTTGCATTCCAAAGCTGTTCATCAACTTGCGGTTGAGTAATTTGTAAATGTAAATTTTGTAACCAGTTTTCTAGTGAATTATTATCTGATGTACCGATAAACCCGTGGCTGTCTTGGTTAACAAAAGCCATGATCCGATTAGGATAGGTGGCATTGAGCATCAATAGTTGATCGCTGTCAAAACCGCCGTAACCAAATTTTCTCATTTGACGCAGTTGTAGCGCAGCGTGACGTAGCTCTATTGGTAAATGTTGGCTGCCACCCCAACCACGGTAATCAACCAGCAATTGGTTGGGTGTTTCATCACTGTACTGAAACCAAACCGTGGTGCCATTTGCCAGAGTCCAACTTTGCACACCATCTTTCTCTTGTTGAGAAACAATTTTCGCGGCGGCAAGGATATTTTCCATGAGCGGCTTGCTTGTTGTTACAGGCAGAGTTGCTGCTGGTGGGTTCGCTTTGGCGTGACTCCATGCCTGCTGTAACTGGTCTACCGTAGGTAACTGACTTTGATTTTCGGGTTTTATTTGTGCGATGACTAATGGGTTTAGCTTTTCTACCATCTGTTCAAGGTGTGTGTTCAGTTCTTGCAACGTAATGTCATTTGTTAGGTCTTTAACGGTGGCTGCAAACTGATCGGAGTCGATCAACGGAGACTGCGAGCGTAGACGATTGAAAATCGACATCATCACACGGCGGTTAGTTGTTGTGCGCATTGAATCAGCCATTTGAGCATAACGGCTAACAATGCTTTGGCGCACCGTAGTTAGATCTCCGTCAGAAAAACCGTGTTCAGTAAAGCGACTAAGCTGTTCAAAGGCTTCGTTGGTGGTGGCTAAGTAATCATCACCAGTTAAAAGTACCATTAAGCGGTTGTTGCGATAGCCTGTTGCGATGGGACGAGCCATCATCATCATTTTACTTACATGCTCACTTTCTACTTGGTATTGTTCCCGTAGACGCTTGTTGAGTACCCGCATGGTCATTTCATTAACCAGCTGATCGCGTAGCTCAGATTCAGTATGTGGCTGCGCTTCTTCCTCGCGGAAGTTGAATGACAATACTTCCGTTGTAATTTCGCTATCTGCAATCACTTTAATGCGTAATTGGTTGTCTAGAGGCACGGTCAAATTGGGACGTTTAGGTAACGCTTTAGCCGGCATAGGCGCAAAATAACGTGCAAGCATTTTCTCTACTTCAGCTTTGTCTGTCGCACCCACAACAATCATTGTTATGTTATTTGGGTGATACCAATCTTGCCAAAATGCTTCGATACGGCTTGCGTCAACATGGCGAACCAGCTCCATATCACCAATGGGTTCACGGTCTCCAAATCGGCTATCTTCGAGCAAAATTTGACGATTGGCAGAACCGATGCGAGCCATCATATTTCGACCGCTACGCCATTCTTCTTCAACAACAGGGCGCTCTTTTTCAAGCTCATATTGTTCGAATACCAGCGCACTGGCTTGCTGAGCAAGCATATTAAAGCCTTCGTCTAGCATTTTGTCTGAGTTGTTTGGTAGATGAAGGAAATAGGAGGTGGTGTAATACTCAGTCATCGCATTGACATCACGACCAAAGACCATCCCAAGTGCTTCTTGATGTTCTATCAGGGTATTGGCAGGGAATTGCTCTGTGCCGTTGAACGCCATGTGCTCAACCAAGTGAGCAATGCCTTTTTGATCTTCCGCTTCGTCTAATGAGCCCGCATGGACAATGAGCTGTAGCGATACACGATCTTTCGGACGGTTATTTTCAACTAAGATATAGCGCATGCCATTATCAAGTTCACCTTGGATCATATCTCCACGGACAGACAGTTCCGTGTCCGGAGCGACGGGTGTTTGTGGTTGGCAGCCTAATAAAGTGAAACACGCTGCAATAAGAATCGGGATAGTTTTCATAAAATAGAGGCGTGCAAACACGCCAAGTCCTTACAGTAATTAAAAGGTGTCAAAGCGAAAGAGGGCGATTTATTAATTACGTACGTTAACGTTTAGCCAAACTTGTCTTCCTTTGTTGTAATACTCGTTTGGAATGTTGTTGCCCAATTGAATGCCAGAAAGAGAGATTACTTCTTGGGTATCGAGAACATTGGTGACACTCAATCCTAAAATGACGTGGCTACCCAACTGAGATGGCGTCCAGTTCACCGCCATGTCCCAAGTCACTATGTCATCTAACTCGGTTGATGCCAGCGAGTTAACACTCTCGCGTTGACCGTTGATTTCGACTGTTTCCATTCCTTGAAAGGTGGTGGCTTTCTTGCCTTGCTGATATTTGACGCGGTTATTCCATACTAGCCCGGTTCCAACCCAGTACATGTTTAGGTCTAAACTGCTTTTAACAGGGGATTGATAGCCACTGACGTCCATTTCACCGTAGCGGACCAATTGACCATCGAGCATCACCCACTCATCTTGGAAGCCTCCATCCAAGTCATTGCCTTGGTCAAATTTTGCTTTCAAGTCACCGTGACCTTTGCGGTGGTCATAAGCAACCTTCCAATTTGCACTAAAGGAACCACCTGCAAACTCGTAAGGGTGGATGGTTGATACTTCTAAGCTAACGATTTGGTCATCACTTTTTATGTTATTGTGGATTGTCGCAGTGCCAGTGTCTGAGTCCACGGAGTAGGAGGCACCATCACGTTGTTGGCGATAGATATAAACTGTATTAAAAGCAAAATTATTTAGGTCAATAGCCCATGATGCGCTTAACTCATCTGAGTAGGGAATATCGGCTTGATTGAGCGATAAGCTGTCAAAGTTTGTGGTTCTTGTACAGGTCAGGTTACTAGGGTCTAGGTTGCTCCAGCTACCATCATTAGCTGTACAGTTGCGATAGTTAGATTGGTATTTCTTCTGTTCTGCTTTTAATGCCCATCCCAAAAGGTTTGCACTGTAGTAACGGTTTACACCCAGTGTTATGCGGTTGGTGTCAACTAAATTGAAATCCCAACTGGTGGTGAAACGGGGCGAGAATACGGTTTGATCAAATACGCTCATATGATCGAGCCGACCACCCAAATAGACACCCCAGCGGTCCCATTGCATTTTGCTATCAGCAAACAGACTATATTGCTGTGCATCTGCATCATAATTGGCGCCATCATATCTAGATAGACTTGAAATACGTGGGTGACCTGGGACTATCTCGAGGTGTTGATAGACGGTCAGATCGTTTGGACGATTAACGGTCCCTTGTTGATGACTTAGCTCAACACCCAAGCTAGGTTGATACTCGATGCTGTCAGTAACGAATGGATCAAAATACAATGCAGATTTAAACTGATATGAGCTTTGCGTTTGTTTGAGAACGCCATAACTACCTTGGTTTTGGAACTCAAATGTGCCGTTTATTCTTTTCATGAATACAACAAAGTAGTCACTCTCAGCTTCGCGCTCATCGCTAAGGTGGTCGTATGATAATGAGCTTTGCCAATGACTATTTTGAAGCATGCGGTCCACTTTAAATGTGGCACCATAACCAGAGTGAGAATTTACGGATTCACTGTATTCTTGTACTGCGTCACCACTATTGTGGTCGTTCATAAAACTGTTACTTTTGTGATCAGCGAAACGAAAATCGGTGGTCGTTTGCCACAAACCCGATTGCCAAATATGGGTAAGGAAAATGTTATCCATGGTTTGGTCAACATCTTTACGGTTATCTAGTGGGATTTCAGAGATTTGATGGCTTATATTTAAGGCGAGTTTTTGCGTGTTACTTATTGCTCCGCCTAAGTGAAGAGCATGCATACGTTTTTGAAAATTGGGTTGATACTCACCTGAGCCATCAATCGGAGTGCCATAAGAGTCTTGAAAGTTCTCACCCACCTTCTGTGGTTCGTTCCAGTCGCTGTCGTTGATGCGGAAGTTGTAATCAATGACGAAGTCTTCAGTAGGTTTACGCAACTCGGCATTGATGATACCACCAGTAAAACCGCCGTGTTCTGCGCTAATGTTGTGATCGAGTACTTCAACGCTATCAATTAAGTTGGTATCGACAAAATAACCGGACGTGTGACCGGAAGTAAGTGCTGTGGGGTGTTCGCTAGCATTGCCAAAAGTGGTTGAGTTATTAACGCCCACGCCACCAATGGTATATTTTGTTTGGTGGGGGCGAGCGCCTGATAGAGATATTTCTTCAGGTTTCAAGTCACCGCCTTGCATTGACCCTTGAGCATCGTTGATTCCGACTCTAGGCTCATGTTTTAGTACTTGAGATAGTGAAGGATTATCTTTGGGGGCTTGTTCCAATTCAAGGCGGTCAACGGTTAGTGCCGTTCCTGTGACAACGACGACCTCAGGTTCACTTTGTTCAGTCTCTTTATGATCTTGTTCTATTTCTTGCTGGGCAGCGGCATTACCACCGTAAAGCGTACAGATAATCGCCAATGCTATAGGCGTTATTTTGTGAGAGCTATCCATAAATCCTACTACTATTATTAGTGAGAGTTGCAACGTTAGTGATTAGCGCGATAGGCAGGAATAGTTTTTGCATTTAAATGCGCATGCGAATTGTTATCATTAACATGTGCATCATCCATAATTTATATTCGAAAGCAAGGTTATATTAATAAAATTAATAGCAAGAGGCGGTTAGGTAGCAAATTTAGACAATATACTTAATATATAAACTATATTATTTAATAAGAACGACTATTAGTGATACGCTCGGCAGGTAATGGTTTTGGTTGTTTGCTTTGATGTTGAACTGGTTACACCGACTGGTTGTGCTCTTGCAGAGGTGCGATGGTCACTAAGATTGAGTTTCCTATATCAAAAAAGTGTGGGGAAGGCGATAAACAGTGGAGTGAGTGCTGAATTAGTAGAAATGAACGATGGAAATCAAGCGAGTGCTGTTTGAAAAGCCACCACCCACATAAAGTGATGGCTCAAATACTATTACCACATTAGATCATCTGGAACGACAAAGTCAGCATATGGATCATCTTCAGCGATGATATCTGAGGCTAACTCTTTTTGTTCGATGATCACGTATTGGTCTCGTTGCGCTATTTTGTTCGCCACAACACTTGGAATAACTGCGTAACTCTCTCCAGAGCGTGCTATTGCCAAAATTCCTTTACTTAGCTGTTCACGAATTAGCGGTTCAACGTAAAGAAACTTAACTAGCGTACCGTCGGTGAAGTTGTATTTACTATCACTATCACCAAGATCTAACTTATTCATCTCAATCAATTGTTTGATTTGAAATTGAATTTCTTTGCTAAGGCGCTCTTCATTTTGTTGTGTGCTGAGCTCTTTGTCGCGCTCTTGCTGCAGGCGTTTGTTCTCTTCTACTGCCGCTTTAACTTCTTTGGCTTGAACACGAGATTTTTTAGAGCCTTTCTTCGCTTTTTTTAGCTTCTTTTCGTTGACTAAGCCCGCTTTAAGCATTTGCTCTTGAAGTGTTAGTTTTGCCATGGTGTTCTCAATTAGTTCGTATTTTTCTTCATTCTACATGAGTCATGTAACTCATAGAAAGATTCCTTTGGATAAAATAATAACGTACCTGTTTCTGTATGAAAAACAGGCGCGAACAGATGGTTATTCGATATCGTTGTTTTGCTTGAACTGGAACAAGTGGCAGACTCTGAAGTTTGCATTAAGAAAGGCAGCCCTCACGGCAGAACTTAGGGCACATCAATGGTTTAGAGCTCGAAGTTATATGGATAGTTTGCTGCTTTAAACTGTTTCATTTCATAGAGGTTTTCATCCGCTTCAGCAATGGTTACATCATAGTTATTGTTTACACAAGCCGCAGTACCATAGCTAAATTCGATTTCTTCCAATTCACATGCTTTAGTGAAGGTTTCTATAAAATTCTGTGCATTTTCGATATCTACAATTGCTATGAATTCATCCCCGCCTACGCGAAACGCATAGCCGATGTTATCGCAACAGCGAATGAGTCTGCGTGCAAATAGGGCCAATATTTTGTCTCCAATATTATGCCCTTTGGTATCGTTAATCAGTTTGAATTTATCGAGGTCCAAGTAAAAGAGTTGGTATGCACCGTTGGGCATTAGGCTTAAAGCGGTTCGCGTATAGCATTTAGTTAAGTCGTCGGTAAGGGAAAGCTTGTTGACGGTGCGTAAGTGCCTGAAAAGACCGTAAATAATGCATCCGTAGGCGATGATAAGCAGTGCCTCATCAAGTAAAGCATCTGCAAAAGGGAAGCGTTTGCTCACCATGTTTTCAATATAAATAACTTCGGTTATTGTATCATAAAAGCCATTTATAATTGCACAGGTCATCCCTATTTTGATTACCTTTGAACTAACCAGCTTTATGGTGACTGATGTCATGAGTATTACGGAATAGAGTCGGGTGACTTCCAAACAATAGTCGTAGATTGATTCGACATGGATATCGAGATAGAAAACCGGAAAAAGCAACGCAATCGGAACGAACAAAAACTTCAGCATACGGCGCAGAAGACCTAGTGTAATTTGATTGTCGTTAAATAGTGTTTTCATTAAAATTTGATCCAAGCCGTTTCAAGCGTAGCGATGATAGCAAAAACACAACGAGGTAAATGCTATTAATGGCATATTTTGGATAGTAATCATTATACAGTTGTATGCGTATTGTTTTTCGCTTATGAAGTTATCGTATACCGCTCGGTGAAGCGCCTATAGAAAACCATGATCAAAGTGCGACGCGATCGCCGAATCATTTAAAGACTGAGTAAAGTAAAATTGAAATCTATGGAATTGAAGGCGAGGGTGATGGTAGCTATACGTGGTGGCGTGAGGCACATATAAAATTTATCATTCAATATGCTAAAGAAGCAGGCGCGAGCTTCTCTGAAGAGTCGGTATTAGTGTTCGAAGTATTTTAAAAAATGTATCCATAGCACTAATTAGTTAAGGTAATTGGCTAATAGTGTAAATGAATAATTGTATTAGAAGGCTAAGGCGGCACTTGAGCAAATAATTGGTTTGCATCATGCACGCCTTGAATCAGCATTTGCATACCTATAACCGCTAAGATTAGCCCCATTAGACGCGTTGTTATACTGATGCCGCTATCGCCTAATTTATCAACGAGAGTTGGACCGAAAAGAAAGCAGGTAAAGGTAATTAAACACAGCAGTGCGAAGGCGGTGATTGTCACTACAATATGTAAAATGTTACCGGAAGCGGAATAATTCATGGCTGTAGCTATGGTACCAGGACCGGCAAGGATCGGCAGCGCCAAAGGAGAAATAGCAATGTCTCTATTATCGCAATTGCTTTCGCTTTCAGAGTGCATTTTAGATTGATTGCCTTGTAGCATATGATAACCAACTAAAAATACCAATATTCCGCCAGCTAATCTTAAGGCAGGAAGGGTGATGCCAAAGAGATCGAATATCCCTTTTCCTAGCAGACTAAACAGTGCCACGATGACAAAAGCGCACAGTAAGGCTTTTGTTGCGGTTTTGCGCCTTTCACTCACAGATTGTTTGCCTGTCAGCCCAACGAACACCGCAGTATTGGCGATGGGGTTCATCATAGCAAAAAATCCCATAAACACCGTTACTGCCAGCGTGGTAAAGTCGTGTAGCATGCCATTTGCTCCATATAGTCCAACCTTTTAAAACTAGCACGTTCTTATCCAGCTTGCGTTAATAGCTTTGATGAAGTCGTAAATCCTTTATATACTGCATTCTACGTGAAAATATGCGATTACTTTGTTCGTGATTAAGTTTTACTAGCAGAATATGGGGCTTGGGAATACAATCGCATTTTTCATATTGCAGTATTTTATTCATGAATAGAGTAAATGTTGTAGGGGCTGTTATCGCCTTTATAGGCTTTACGGCGTTCCTAACTCTGTTTACATCAGGCAGTAATGTTTCTGTGATGTATTGGCCAAATGAAGCGATGCAGGGGCTTGCGTTTACCTTCGCTTGGGGGCTGGGTGTTCCTAGTGGCTTAGCATATCTATTAGCTATTGTTTTAATGATTGGCGTATTTTTTAGCTTATTCCGTATCGGGAAACGTCTCGCACAAATGTGCTTTCGATAGTTTAATCAAGCGAAAAAAAGGCTGAGAGTTAAACTCTCAGCCTTTGTTCATTAAGCGTTACGAATTAAACGTCGTAAGTGGTTGAGGCTGTGTTGCCGCCAGTACCTGTCCAGTTAGTGTGGAAGAACTCACCACGTTCACGGTCGATACGCTCGTATGTGTGAGCACCAAAGTAGTCACGTTGAGCTTGAAGAAGGTTTGCTGGCAAGCGAGCCGTAGTGTAGCCGTCTAAGAAGGTTAACGCCGAAGTGGTACATGGCATTGGGATGCCTGCTTCTAGTGACTTAGCCGCCACTTTACGCCATGCACTTAGGCTGTTTTGTAGGATATCTTTAAAGTAAGCATCAGAGCCTAGGAACGCTAACTCAGGTTTCGCATCATACGCGTCACGAATGTTGCCTAAGAATGCTGAGCGGATGATACAACCACCACGCCACATTAGCGCTACGTTACCGTAGTTTAGATCCCAGCCGTTCTCATTAGACGCTTCACGCATCAGCATAAAGCCTTGAGTGTAAGAGATAATCTTAGACGCAAGTAGCGCTTGGCGAAGTGCATCAACCCACTCTTGCTTGTCACCTTCAACAGGGGTGATTGTTTTGCCGAACAGTTGTTCTGCTTCTACACGTTGGTCTTTCAGCGCTGATAGGCAACGAGAAAATACCGATTCAGAAATCAGTGTTAGTGGAATACCTAGATCTAGCGCGTTGATACCTGTCCATTTGCCAGTACCTTTTTGGCCGGCAGTGTCTAGGATCTTTTCAACCAGAGCTTCACCATCTTCGTCTTTGTAGCCAAGGATGTCGGCGGTGATTTCTACTAGGTAGCTGTTCAACTCAGTTTCGTTCCACTCGGCAAATACCGCTTGCATCTCGTCTGCTGTCATACCAAGACCATCTTTCATGAACTGGTACGCTTCAGTGATAAGCTGCATGTCACCGTACTCGATGCCGTTGTGAACCATCTTAACAAAGTGACCAGCACCGTCGTTACCAACCCAGTCACAACAAGGCTCGCCAGCGTCAGTTTTCGCAGAGATACCTTGGAAGATTGGTTTGACTGCTTCCCACGCTTCAGGTGCACCACCAGGCATGATTGATGGGCCAAAACGAGCACCTTCTTCACCACCGGAAACACCAGTACCGATGAAGTAGATGCCTTTTTCACGAAGTGCAGCTACACGACGGTTAGTATCAGGGTAGTTAGTGTTACCACCGTCGATAATGATGTCGCCTTTGTCTAGTAGCGGTGTAAGTGCGTCGATAAACATATCAACCACTTCACCAGCGCGAACCATTAGCATCACTTTACGTGGTGACTCTAGTTTCTCTACCAATTCTTCAAGCGAGTAAGCACCAACGATATTTGTGCCTTTTGCAGGACCCTCTAGAAACTCGTCAACTTTCGCAGCTGTACGGTTATGAGCGACAACTTTAAAGCCGTGGTCGTTCATGTTTAGGATAAGGTTCTGGCCCATTACTGCTAGACCAATTACACCGATATCACCTTTCATTGTGTCTCTCCAATTGTGTCGTACGACGCTCGCGTTACGCGATTTTTGCTGCTGCGTCTGAATCTAAATACCATTCGGTTTCACCAGTTTTAGACTGGATTTTCGCTGCCGGGTAAGGCAACTCACTTGCCGGAGTGGTATGAATTTGGTTAACGATCTCAACTTTACCCGCGCCAAGCACTAGGTAACTGATTCGTTTGGCTGCTTGTAAAACCTTTGCGGTTTTGGAAACGCGGATTTGCCCCGATTCAGGATGAGACGCTAGAACCGATAAGTTCTCATCTTGATAGTTTGTTTTGTTTGGGAACAAAGAGGCAGTGTGACCATCTGCCCCTACACCGAGCAAAATCCAATCAAATACTGGTGTGCCATTTTCGCATGGGATCACTTCCGCCATTTCCTTAGCGAAGCGCAATGCTTCTGCTTCTGGCTGGTCTTCACCACGGATACGGTGAATATTTTGTTCAGGAAGTGCCACTTGGGTAAATAGTAGCGCGTTAGCTTCACCGTAATTACTTTCAACATCGTCTGGTGCTACACAGCGCTCATCACCCCACCAAAAGTGGAGGTTTTGCCATTGAATAGACTCAGCGTATGGCGCACTCGCGAGTAATTTAAATAGCATCTTAGGTGTACTACCACCTGATAGCGAAATATGAACTGGGCGATCAAGCTCGCTATACGTTTTCATATTATCAGCTAGGCTTTCAACAACCTGCTCGGCGGTTTTAAAGATCTTGTGATTGATCATAGTTCGCAATAATCCGTGTCAGTTAGGTTCTTACAAGGGTAACGCCATGCGCGACCATCTCGTTGCAATAAGTCGTTGGATTCTTTCGGTCCCCAAGTTCCGCATGCGTAGCCAAATAGAGCTTGTGGGTCTTGTTTAAATTCAAGGATAGGTTGAACGTACTTCCAGCATGCTTCTACCGCGTCACTACGAGCAAATAAGGTTGCATCACCGTTCAAAGCATCAAGTAAAAGGCGCTCATAAGCGGTAAGCATTTGTGCTTCTTGCAAATCAGCATAGTGGAAGTTCATTTTCACTTCTTTTGCTTTAAAACCAGCTCCTGGCTGCTTTAAGCCGAAGCTCATTTGAATGCCTTCGTCTGGCTGAATACGAATGATCAGTTTGTTTTCAGGTGCATTTTGCCCAAAGACGGGGTGTGGAGTGCTCTTAAAGTGAATTACCACTTCGGTTACGCGTGTTGGCAAACGTTTACCGGTACGCACGTAAAATGGCACACCATTCCACCGCCAGTTGTTGATGTACGCTTTTAGACCTACGTAAGTTTCAGTGCGTGAGTCAGCCGAAACCCCCGGCTCTTCGCGATAGCCCAACAGATGTTGACCGCGCACATCCGATTCAGTGTACTGACCTAATACTAGGTTGTTACGCAGGTCGTCTTCTTCCAATGGTTTTAGGCATTGCAGTACTTTGACCACTTCATCACGAATAGAGTCGGCATTGATTTGTGCTGGTGGTTCCATTCCCACCATTGCTAATACTTGTAGCAGGTGGTTTTGGAACATATCGCGCATCGCGCCTGAACCATCATAGTAACCACCGCGCTCTTCTACGCCAAGGAACTCAGCACCAGTGATTTCAACGTAATCAATAAAATTACGGTTCCATAGCGGTTCAAACATGGCATTTGAGAAGCGAAAAACCAACAGGTTTTGTACTGTTTCTTTGCCTAAGTAATGGTCGATACGATAGATTTGGTGCTCTTGGAAATGCTCGTGAATTTCTTTGTCTAGTTGACGTGCAGAAGCAAGATCGTAACCGAATGGCTTTTCGATGATTAGACGTTTCCAACCGTTGTCTTCGCCATTCAAACCATGAGCTGCAAGGCTGGCAGGGATAATACTGTATAAGCTAGGTGGAGTTGCAAGATAGAACAGGGTATTACGCTGTTCAAATTGATACAGGTCAGCGAGCTGATCAAGGCGTACTGTCAACTTACTGTAGTCAGCAGTATCAGAAGTATCTATGGCTTGGTAATACAAGTGATTGATAAATGCATCTAAAGTCGCGGGCTCAGTTTTTTCCATTTCTTGTAGAGAGCGCTTTAGCTTTTCGCGATAAGAGTCATCGCTGTATTCGGTGCGGCTTACGCCCAAAATTGCGAAATTGTCAGGAAGCTGCTTGTTCGCGTAGAGGTGGTATAAAGCTGGGATCAACTTACGATACGTTAAGTCGCCCGAAGCACCAAAAATAACGATGCTGCTGTTTTCTGGAATTACCATCATCTTTCCCTTAAAACGAGGTAGTAACTGCGTGCCAAAGATGGCTTTCTTATGTATAAATCTAGGAAAGCAACCCTATCAACGACACCTCAAAATTGATAATCGATGATACCTATATTACTGATAGGTAAAATCGAAGCTCGTTGAGCTATAACTCAATACGGCGCTGTATTGTCTACGACAATTTGATTTACATCAACTGCCTAAAGCGCGATTGCTCAATATGTAACTGGTTTTTTCTGGGATAAATTGAGCATGATATTTTTTATATAACAAAATCAGTTAATTGCCACACATCCAACCTGTTATCATCAAATTAAATTTGAACAGTATTTTCTCGTATGCCCATTAGTATAGAGGGGATACAAGCCTTAAAAAGAACAATTTCGAAACAATTCTGATGGTAAAGAAGGTTCGAAATAGCTAATTATTGCAGTAAACTAGCTGTTCAGCCCAAGGAGTGAACAATGATAAGAAAAGCACTAATTTTAGCGACTCTGTTTGCTAGTCAATCGATGGCGAGTGATTACGATTTAAAATCAGCAATGAAGCAGATGAAGTTGGATTTCAAACACGCGGCAGAAGCTCAAACTGTCGAAGATATGCAACGTGCTATGGTTAGTTTTAATCAACTTATTGATGCTTCGCAGCAAGCGCAATATCCAGATGAAAAACAAGCGTTATATAAAGAAGGGTTTGAGAAGCTTTCCGTTACGATTGACAGCATCAACCAAGAGCTAGATCAAGGTGATTTGCAAGGCGCTAAGCAGCAATTGAAACTTATTGATGACTTGCGTGAAGAATACCACGAAAAGCGTAACCCGAGTATTTGGAGCAAACTGTTTGGCTAAGTGATTTACTGTGCGGGGCACCCGTTATTGATGTGTGCTCTGCAGAGACAGCGGCGCGAATTGTTTTGATGTACCAGATTTGTGAGATAACCCCAGGCACTGTCTTTATATACAGTTATAATGCTTTTAGATTGCAATCGGAGAGCATAATGTTGTTATTTACTCAGCAGGAACTGTATAAATTTATTGTAGAAGCTAAAGCTAATTCATATGTTGCACGTGCGCCAAAATGCTTGTCTTCTCGACAAGGAGCTAATGATATTCAATATCGTAGAGGTCGTTTTCAATATATGGACAGTTACTTTGGTGGCAATGACTTTCTTGGGCAAGAAGTGGTTTATTTTGATGGTGAGCCTATTTGGGCAATGAATTATTACGGTAAGATCCTTAAGCCAACTGTATATGATGGCGAAAAAGCAGGTAATGCAGTTTTGAGTAGCCTGAGTAAGCTCTATGAATCAGGGCATTTTCTGGGGCATTTTGCAAATGAGACAGATTGGGGGACGTATCAGGACACTAATCAAGGTGATGTGTTTTCCTTCACTGGTTATGAATGGATTGAGCTATCTGGATTAAAAGTGTACGAATTACATTATCATGGCGGTCTAATTAAGTCTTAATTATGAATTACGAAGATAAAGTTTTTAACGAAGAAAGTTTTGCGAATCAAGATTTGAGCTATGCCAAGTTTGTTAAGTGCAAATTTTTTAATTGTGATTTCAGCCGTGCACAATTGGTTGAAACTCAGTTTGAACAATGCAGTTTTATTGAGCAAGGCGAGTTGGAAGGGTGTGATTTTCACTATGCGAACTTGCAAGAGGCCAGTTTTAAAAACTGCCAACTTTCAATGAGTCAATTTGTCGGAAGCAACTGCTTTGGCATTGAGTTCCGTCAATGTGATTTGAAAGGAGCTAACTTTTCTCAAGCGCGCTTTGCCAATCAAATTAGCCACAATGTCTATTTCTGCTCTGCCTACATTACTGGGTGCAATTTGTCATATGCAAATTTGGAAAGACAGTGTATTGAAAAATGTGACTTGTTTGAAAATCGTTGGATTGATACCAACTTGCAAGGTACTTCATTGCAAGGTTCTGATCTAAGTAATGGTGAGTTCTCGGCAAATATTTGGGGTGATTTCCGTATTCGAGAATGCGATCTAACCGATTGTGATTTAACTGGGCTTAACCCAATCAAGGTCGATCTCACTGGTGTAAAAATCGCCAGTTGGCAGCAATCGCAATTACTCGAACAGTTGGGTGTAGTAGTTATTTAAGTCTATTTGGTTTTGAATTGTTCTTTTTTATTATATGGTTACACTATTTTGTGACCTGAGTAACATATAAAAGTATTTGGATATCATGCTCATTATTGTGCTGTGATACGCTATTGACGTGGCTAAACTTTCGATTGATAGCAATATCAATCGATTATGTGGTGACAACACCCTTTTACTTTTATCTTTTAAGGACAGAGAATGAAAAGCGTCTTGTTTTTTGATTCAATGCTTACACCGAAAATTGTTACTTTTATCTATTGGTTATTATTGCTGGTTTCACTCGTTGGCGGTGTGGCGACGATGTTCACTGGTTATGGCGCAAGTGCTATCTTCTTTGGCTTGTTGCAAATTATCGGTGGTGCGCTAGGTGCACGTATCTGGTGTGAGTTAATGATCGTTATTTTCAAAATAAACGGCAACTTACAGGCGTTGGTTGATAGAAAATAAGACAATGTACCCAAGTAACCTCAGATGCAGGATTTACTTGGGTATAGCATCCAAGTAGAAGCCTTAATTATATAAGGCTTCTATTCTGATTTTTGTTATTGAGTAAAGAGCGTTAAATACTGTTCATACCCTTCGTTTTTTAGATCTTCTTTGGCTACAAAGCGCATCGCTGCAGAATTCATACAGTAGCGCAATCCAGTTGGTTTAGGTCCATCTTTAAATACATGCCCTAAGTGAGAATCACCAAATCGGCTGCGAACTTCTGTGCGAGGATAAACCATTTTGTAGTCAGTCTGGGTGACAACAAAGTGACTGCTTATGGGTTTAGTGAAGCTTGGCCAACCTGTTCCAGAACGATACTTGTCAGTTGACGAGAACAGTGGTTCACCGGAAACCACATCAACATAAATGCCTTCTGCTTTGTTGTCCCAATATTCGTTGCTAAAAGCTCGTTCCGTACCGTCCTCTTGGGTAACATAATACTGCAGCTCTGTCAGTGTCGCTTTGAGTACGCTATCACTAGGTTTAGAGTATTGTTTGCCTTGCGAAAGCGCTTCTTTATCATCGATCATTTGGCGCAGAGTCAGAGGATTACTATTACGATCATCACCAAAAATCTCATCTAGATAGCTGTCTCTGCCTGAAGCATAACGATAGTATTTATAACGTACAGAGTTACGTTTGTAATAGTCTTGATGGTAATCTTCAGCGACCCAAAACTCGTCAAATGGTCGAAGTTCAGTTTTTAATGGCTGCTTAAACACTCCTAATTGTTCAATATCAATCATGAACTGTTGAGCGATCTGTTGTTGAAATGCGTTGTGATAGAAGATAGCAGGGCGATATTGTGGACCACGGTCGACAAATGAGCCTTTATCATCAGTTGGGTCAATATGGCGGAAAAACTGATCGAGTACCTGCTCGTAACTTACTTGTTCAGGGTCGAAAGTGACTTGAATTACTTCGATATGTTCAGTTTTACCCGAGGAAACCTGCTTGTAAGTCGGGCTCTTAAGTTGCCCCCCCGCATAACCTGACACAACATCAATCACGCCGGGCAATTTTTCCAAATCTGATTCGGTACACCAGAAGCACCCACCGGCTAGAGTGGCTAATTCTTGCTTGCCATTTGACGGTACGTTATTTGATGAGCTATCTGCAACACCAAAAAAGGAAGCGGCGATAAGCAGCAGAGCAGATAGGGGTAGTAACAGCGATATCTTCAGTTTCATACCAACCTCATAGTTTGTTCATTCTTTTAGACAGGAACGAGTGCAGACCGGAAAAATTTCATCTTAATGTTAATATATTGCTTAATATTATATTTAAACTGATTTACAGGTTAACAAAGGATTGGAGAGAGTTATGGGAAATGATATTACCGGAACTTGCATGTGTGGAGCTTGCCAGTTTGAAGTAAAGGATGACTTTAAGCGATTTTACTTTTGCCATTGTAAGCAGTGCCAAAAATTAACCAGTAGTTCTCATGCTGCCAATTTGTTTGCGTTGCCAGAGAACCTTAAGTGGGTAAAAGGTGAAGATCAAACTATCCTTTATCACCATCCTACAAGGTTATTTACTCGGCGGTTTTGTAAGTATTGTGGTTCGGGGTTACCTGTGTTGACCAAAAATGGCAAATTTATGCTGGTACCGGCAGGGGCGTTGGAATCGGAACCTAGCCGTACGGTGGATGCGCGTATTTTTATTGAAGAGCAGGCACAATGGCATAAATTAGGGCTTGAGCAAGCTTGCTGTAATGGGTTTCCAAGCTGATGCGTGGGTGTTTGTGATTGAGAAGATTAAGAAAACGAGCTCGAAAGAGCCCGTCTTCAATGAGCCTGAATTATTACGTTAGCTTAAGCCGATGATATTGCCGTCATCATCGAGATCTAAGTTCATAAATGCCGGTTTTTCAGGTAAACCAGGCATTGTCATTACATTGCCGCAAAGAGCATAGATGAACCCTGCGCCGGCACATAATTTTAGCTCACGAATGGGTACATTAAAATGGCTCGGTGCCCCTTTAATATTGCCATCAGTTGAGATGGAAAGTGGCGTTTTAGCCAAACAGACCGCCAAGTTGTCAAAACCTTGTGTTTGATACTGTTCCAACTGATGTCGAGCTTGATAGCTAAGAGTGATGCTAGATGCGCCATAGCCGACTTCAGCAACCGCCATCAACTTTTCTTCCGTTGATTGAGAAAATTGGTACAGCGGGGTAAAAGTGCTTTTAGTTTGGCACTGTTTTATCACTTTATTTGCTAGCGCTATAGTGCCATTGCCACCCTTGGCAAAGCCCTCACTAATGGCTACTTCGACTTGATTTGGTAGTGCATTTATCATCTCAAGAAGTTGCGATAGTTCGTGCTCACTGTCTTGAGGAAAACGGTTGATCGCCACTACTGCTGGCACACCATATTTTTCAACGTTTTCAATATGCCACTTCAGGTTAGCAAAACCTGCTTCAAGCGCTTTGTGATCATCTTCGAACAAAGAATCAGGAATGGTTTGGCCCGGTTTTAGATCATAAAGTCCTGAATTGGCTTTCAAACCTCTTAGTGTTGCGACAATCACAGCGCAGTCAGGTGCTTTACCCGAAATTTGAGCCTTAATGTTGCAGGCCTTTTCGAAACCCATATCCGAACCAAACCCACCTTCGGTGACGGTGAAATCGGCTAAACGGGTGGCGATATTATCGGCAATTATTGAAGAGTTACCGTGGGCGATATTAGCAAAAGGGCCTGCATGGATGAGCGTAGGAACACCTTCAAGAGTTTGCATTAAAGTCGGCTCAATGGCGTCGCGCATACTCACAGCCATGGCGCCAGCCACTTGAAGATCTTCAGTTGTAATGGGCTCATCATTTAATGAGTAAGCCACCACAATTCGACCAATACGCTGACGCAGATCCTTCAAATCAGAGGATAAAGCGAGAATTGCCATTAACTCTGATGCTGCTGAAATATCGAAGCCATCTTTGCGCTCGTAGCCGTTGATATCTTTGTTGAGTTCATTGTTACCCACAGTGACCATACGGAGTGCGCGGTCGTTATGATCCATTACCCGTTTCCACACTACGCGCTTAGGGTTTATTTTAAGGGATTTTAAACCGCTGCGAGCTTCGAAATTGTCATAGCCATTACGCTGTTCGTGATATATACGCGCATCAATAGCTGCGGCGGCAAGGTTGTGGGCGGCAGTTACGGCGTGTATATCGCCAGTTAAGTGGAGATTCAGCTCTTCCATTGGCGCGACTTGTGAGTGCCCACCGCCTGCAGCTCCCCCTTTTACACCGAATACCGGTCCCATTGATGGCTGACGAATACAAGCCATAACAGAGTGATTAAGTTTAGCGATGCCTTGAGCCAAACTGACGGTAGTTACGGTTTTACCTTCGCCCAGTGGCGTTGGTGTTATAGCGGTGACAACAATCAATTTACCTGTCGGTTGATCATTAAGGCGTTTTAGGCAAGTAAGAGAAACTTTAGCTTTGTACTTTCCTTGGCTATGAAATTCATCGTGCAATAAGCCAGCACGAGTTGCAATGTCACTAATTGGTGACAGTTTTGTGGTTCGACAAATATCAATATCCGATAGCATAAAACCCTCAATTATGCGGAAAAAATGGACACGTAAACGTTTGCGTAAGGATAATAGCGGCAAAATGTGCTTTGTAAAGGAATAGTTGTTAGCACGTCGTCTAGCGCGGGGTATTTTAGCTCACTGTTGCTGGTAGAAGAAAGGAAGAAATCAAATGAAGACAGATATAACAAAAGCCCCGAAAAGGGGCTTTGAAAAACGAAGTGACGAGTAAAACGAGTTTACCACTCATCGTCGGGGAAAATTTTTCCCTCTGGCGCGTAAGGATCATCGTCAAAAGGGTGCTCCGTTTTTGTACGTAGCATTTCTAACTGATGCTCTAGCATGTTGATTGCGTCGTAATCGCCTTCTGAACATGCTACGTACATTTGCTGTTCAAGCGTCCGAATCGTATCTTTGCTACTCATACACACCTCCTCAAACAGATAGATGAATTGAAGGTATTTTTCAATTCTCATACCTACCGCTTTTTAGGTGTAGTATGTGATTAGATGAAAAGCAAGAATGGATCAAACGATGCCTATACGCCTCAAGTTGCCCCCTTTAGTGTTAGCCCAATGAGCATTTCCTGAGTTAGATTTTAGGGTTATAAAGATCGTTGTTGGTCTAAATGTCGGACAAAAAATCCATTTGTTGAGTTTTAAATGGCTACTTGAATTTGTTATATCCCCCCTAGTTATTAGCAATAAGTACTGTATCCATACATGATGGCTAGGTATTATTGTTCTACTAATTGTATTGGGGTTTCAAAATGGCGAAGGCTACGGCGGAAGAAGCAGCAAAAACTAGACAAAAAATTATAGATACAGCGCTAGATATTACGCTTAATGAAGGTTTTGAACACGTTACACTTGGTACGTTAGCGAAACGTATTGGCATGTCACGCTCGGGCATTAATTGCCACTTTCCTAGAAAAGAGCATATAGCTGAAGTGCTAAAACCGATCATTGTTAAAACACTGATTGAGAATTTGGACTTTGGATCGTGTTCGGATTTTTATGAATCTTGGGTGAATGCGATTGACCACGATCCACACTTTGTTGCTGCTGTTCGAGCGTTAGGTCCTATTGTCCCTGTTGGCGATGGTTTTGGTGGTTTGCAAAATCGTATTCAATGTACGGATAACGACCTTGTCAAGCAGACAATTTACAAAGCAATTGGATACTCGGTGGTGCATATCGCCGAACAAATGAGCCGCAAAGAACTGTCGATAATAAAGTGATGCGCTAGTGTGTTACCAATATCGGCTGAGCTAGCACTCGCTCACAAGCTGATCTTAGAACTAATTTGAAAGAAAACACTCCCCCCTATTAAAGGGGGGGGGGGCTTATGGGGAAAGCCAAATTGAATTACTAAAGAAAAGAGATCACACTTTCTCTAAAAGGAAATTGATGATTTTTTCATCCGCTTCAATAGCGTCAGGGCAATGGCCGTATTCTTCTGATATGTAAACTTCGCCTTTAGTTGATAGCGCGGCAGTCTTCTTTACATCCTCTGGCATCGCAATGGGGTCTTTTTTGGTATTTATCGCCAGTAATGGTGTTTCAATACGAGTTTTACCATCAAATAACCCTTTGTTTTTCAAAGAAAGTCGTGGTCCGATTATTTTAAAGTATTCCATATCGCCGATATCGCCACCGATACGAGCAATGAAGGAATCCGCTGACATTTTCGGAATATACTTCAAGGTTTCTGGGTTGCCTATTGGTCCATCAACAAGAGCACATCGAGCAACGATTGCTTTTAATTGATTTTGCTTAAGGGCAAAGTCCATTAGCGCTGGGCCCACACCAGATGAACCTAACACTCCAATTCGGTTGGAATCGACGAGTTTGTTGTTTGATAAGAAGTTGAACGCAGCATCGTGGGATGCACTTTCGTTACCAATTTCGACGTGATTTCGGTAGTCTAGTCCTGCTCCCGGCATGTCAAATGTCAGTACCACGTAACCTTCGTTGAGTAGCGGGGTAATTGATTTACGATGCTCTATTAACGTCTTGTCTACGCCACCAGACCACATAATGGCAGGGGCTTGCGCTTTCTTTTGTTTTGGAATGTGTAACAAGCCAGGTACGCTTCTGCCATCTTCTCGCATCATGTCGACTTTAACGACTTCAATACCATGTAAATTTGTCGCTTTTATGTATAAGTCTACGGCTTTATCTAACGCCTGTAGCTCATTTGGTCGTTGAAGGTTAGGGTATGAGGCAACAAGGTAAGAAACACTCGCACGGTCGTAAGCTTGCGCATTGTTTGTTGCTATCGCGTTTAGTTCGGCGTTTTTGGCGATTTGCGTGAACTCGTATGTCCAATATCCTGGTCGGTCATAGTTTTCTAAATCGACTAATCCTTCTTTTCCAGCACTTAGCTTGGTGACTGTCGCAGTAAAGTCTTCAGCGGCCAAGCCCATAGCAATCCATTCCTCCAACCTCAAAGAACGATAGAACTGGTTTTGCACCTCAGATAGGTTGGCTTTGAAAGCTTGATGTGCCGTCATGTTAGCATCTTCAGCCATTACAGGAGACGCGAGTGAGCATGCAATAAGGCTTGAGAGTAATAGTTTCTTCATAGAATTATTCCTAGAAATTGTAAGTGATACCCGTACCGATGATGATTTCAGATGATTCGTAGAAGGCAATATTTGAACTGGTGATATCAAAACCAGCGATGGCGTTGAAGGCAACATTTTCCCAGCCAAATAGGTGGTCGTATTCGTATGCGCCAAACATTCCGAATGTATGGTCTTTTTGGGTTATGTCGAAAGCGGCGTGTTGAGCATCATATGATGTGGTTTCGTAGTTACCAGAAATTGCAAAGGCATGACGCCCCGTCAATTTTTTGTATGAAAGCTCTACGCCATAGGTGGTGTTTGACATGGCATCGCCGTCTGCTGAAAAAGATTTATATATCAAAGACGGTTCAAGCATCGAGGTTTCATTGATGCCATAGTGATAAGTGAACTTTGAATAAATGCCTGAGCCATCGCGATCGAGAGAGGCGTCACCAGAGGCTTCTTTTTCTAATTCTTTAGTGAAATAAGCTAGATCGGCAGAAAAGTTTGAATCTAAGATGTTGGTATAGTTAACTCTAAATGCATTACTTGAAACGTCGGTGATTTCGCGATCTTGGTCGACTACATAAGGGTCTTCCCATGTCTCTCCACCCAAAGATGGTAAGAATGACAACGTAAGAGTTGAATGCTCTCCGATTGCGCGAGTGTAACCAGCTTCAAGAGCAAAATCACCAACGGCAATGTCTTCTCTCGATGTGCCGATAAACACTTGGTTTCGGTCATCAAAGGTATAGCGGATTTGTCCTAATGGTGCTGCCGTAATACCCGATTCACTACTACCAGATGTATTGAGTTCATTATCTGCTTTTTTCTTTTCATCGGTATTAAAGTTTGACTTTTCAGCGGTAAAGCCAATTAGACCAGTAATCTCGCCACTGAATCCGTTGTCATCTAATTGATCAGCATTTGCAAATGCTGAGATGGATAGGGCAATTGCAGTAAGGGTTAGTCGCTTCATCTTTATCTCTCGTTTTTTGTGTTACATAAAGGGTGTCGCACGTTAAGTAAAAAAAATGTCAAATTCTATTTGAGAGGCGTAGAAATGTATCCATAACCTTGTAACTAGATTGAGTAACTAAGACGTTCTGCGTATTAAAATTAATATAAGGATCATGATCTTAGCTTTGAGGTTAGAAAAATTGCACAATGAAAAGAGCAAAAGGTTTTACCTTGATTGAGTTGACAGTTGTGATTGTGGTGCTAAGTATTCTTGCAGTGACGGCGATACCGTTGTTCGTTAACTTTAGCACTCCAGCCATTAATGAATCTTTGCCTATGGGTTTCCAACTCACGAGCCGGACATGACATGACCGTACATTGTAGCAGTTATGGTGATTACTTTGACTCAATCTGGAAGGCAGAGGGAGGCCGCAAAGGCAATACGGTTTTTGTATTTAAGAGTGATATAGAAGAGGGGAGGTTTACTGGTAGTCATTGCTATATTAAGTGAACTAGCGCCGGCTATTATATCGACGGCACGTTCTAAAAACCAAAGCTCGAACTTGTTCCATGTAAGAACTAGTCGCTTATTATGTTTGATCGTCAATGTGATTGTGAGTGGTGTGTATGTTGAAACACACACCACACAAACTCAACTACGATTTAACGGTTTTCGAATCTATTGTAGTCAAGTAAACCAAATTCGATAGGTTGATCTTGCTGGTACCATGCATGAATTTGGTCGCTAAACACCCAAAATTCAGGATTGCTCCGGCGAATTGAGAATGCATCCAATAAGTTGGTGTAATCATCATTGTTGCGCATATTTTTTAGCATATTAACCAATGTTGGGATTTGCGCCTCTTTAAGTGACAAATACGCAGCAGGGTAACTGCCGATTACCCCACGGACTAAGGTTAAATCGTCGTGTTGGTAATCTCGGTTGCTCTCTTCATCAAACAAACTCGAAATATTGGTATGGGCATTGTTGTGCAAGAGAGTAAACAGTTGCTTTTGCCCATGATTGCTTTCGATCATTAACATCATGATTTGTGGTATTGGGCGTAAACCTTCGCCTTTAATTTCCCCGATGTTACGCAGTAATGTTTCGTTGCTACGACTAAACCCAGTATCTACGATGTCATATCGCGGCTTAAGCACAGGTTTCAGTTGTTTATGTAAAATATCAAACAGTTCCGCTTTGGGGTTATCTGTGCGGTAAGGTATTTGTGTCGGTTGATCAAAGGGTTTGACGTTACGTTGTAAGAAATCACTTAACTGACGACTTTGGTCTTGATACCAACTCGACTGCTCTTTATGGCGAACATCACGTGGAAGCAGTGCAACAAAGTTACTTTCTCCTTCTAGGCGTAAGAAGTCCATATACATGCGCGTAATAAGTTGATGACCAAAGTTACCATAGACATCAAAACCAGCCACAAGAAGGTAATGGATGCGCTCTAGCAGTGCATAATCGAGCACCCATGCCGTTTTTGGTGGCGAGCCGACCATTCCTTTCACAACAGACGCACTATCAAAATGACGGAAAATGGTTAAGGCTGCATTTGGATTCGTGCCGTTGCCGGTCCAAATAACGTTAGTATCAAGGTGTTTCCCATCTTTAAACCAATCGTTGATAAACTCAGATTTGGCTTCAAGGTAACGGGCTTGTTGGCGCGAATAGGCAACCCAATTGGTAATGGGTAGAGCCGTGTTTTCCAGTTCACCGGGCAATTTCAAATTGTCAGCTTGTGAGCGGTAGAATCTATCAACTTCAGGTATGTCGCTTTTATCTGGATCTAAGAAGAATATCCAGAAACGGTCATTGATGACGTTTAACGCCAATTGTCCACGGCATACTGGGCCTTTGATAAAGGCAGAAATAGTGTTTTGCGCGTTATCAAGCATAAACTTAAAACGGGATTTAACTGGTAACTCAATGAAGGCTGTCATTGGGTTAGCTGCAATTTCTGGCGCGTAACTAGGCAGTTGTTTTACGTGATAATCATCACCAAAAAACCACAGTTTCCAATCCGCCATTCGTTTCGCATTGAGCGAAAACGGCATGTGTGTTTTATCAACAATGGTGCCTTGTTCGGGAATGAGACGGTAGAACACTCGCGCCACTTGGGGGTCATCATACGGGCGGCGTGTTGTTATACGTTTTACTGGTTCACCCGGAGGCGTAGCAGAGCGAACTAAACTAAAGAATCGCGGTGAGGTGTCATTCAATTCAGAAAAATAAAGATGTGATAAAAACAGGTGTTCATACACGTAGCGAGCTACGATCTGGTGCTTGAGGCTATTACCATTGAATAATACTTCATACTCATTTACGAGTGCTTGTTGTTCGAGGGTTAAAGGGATGGCTTTATTCATAATTGCGCCATCTTGTAACCAACTAAGAAGAGTATTGTATTCAGGATTGGTTAGATTGGGCATGCCATAAGGCATTCCCCATGTTGGGTAGTCTTGCTGATATTGGTCTAATTCTTCGATGGTGGGGCAAACTTGTTCACGGTCTGTAGCAAAATCAAACTCTTCCAATTGCACTTGGTCTGGTAAGGGGTGCTCTTGTTTTAGCATCAATAGGCGTGCCACCAATCCCGCTTCAATATTGGCGGTTGGGTTTTGATTGCGTTCGTTGAGTACAGGGTGGAACCCTAAAGAACGCCATTGTTCAGTGGTGTCGGCGTCTTCAAATAATCGACTTGGCGTTGCTGCGGTTAAGCGAGTACCTTGGTAGATCTGGTCTTTACTGGCACCACGGTCAATACCTTCAACTGAACTCATTTTTAATTGGCAGGGCGCATCATAACAAGCGTGGCAAACGACACAGCGGTTATCAATAATAGGTTTAACATGGCTGAGGAACTGGTCACTTTGCTCTGTGGCAAGTTCAGCTCGGCGTTGACGAACTTCGGCTTCACCAAACATTTGATCATAATTGAGACCTGCATAGGTTGCACAGCCAGCGAAGATGGTCACAAGACCTAAAATAAGTAATTTGCGTAAATTCATTGCTTACGAGTGTTATTCGAATAATAACAATTAGTATAACGTTTTCTTATCGTTGCGTTTAGTTCCATACGACATTTTATTGGTTGCTTTGGTCTTAATTGCTAGGTCCTTTTACTTCTACCCATGGTCGGTAGCGAGTGCTTTGCTGGTTCCCATTCGACTCGAACAGGCAAAAAAAAGGCTTACCACGAGGGTAAGCCTTTTAAATTGTAATTCGACTAATTACGCGTTTTTCAGCTCAGCTACTTTTGCTTCTGTCAGTGGCTTAGTTACGAACGCGAGTACAACACACACTGCCATCATTGATGCAGAGATGGTGTATGCTAGAGCGTAGCCTTCACCGTTAGTCATTGAGAAACCGACAATTGCAGCACCGATTGCACCACCAATACCCCATGCAGTGTACAGCACACCGTAGTTGGTACCGTAGTTTTTCAGGCCGTAGAATTCAGCGGTTAGAGTTGGGAATACCGCCAATAGAGTACCGTAACCAACGGCCGCAATAGCAGTACCAATGATCAGCGTTACTTCTGATTGGAAGGTGACGAAAAGTACCATGTTGATACCTTGCAACATGAAAGCGATAAGTAACGTACGAACACCACCAATTTTATCAGCTAGCATGCCAGCAGCCACACGACCGCCTGAGTTAAAAATAGCTAACAGAGAGGCAAGGTAAACTGCGTTAGGCAGGTTAGCTTGAACGCTTGCGATTGTTGTGATGTTACCGATGATCATTAGACCAACAGAAGCAGCGAACGCGTACATGATCCATAGTGAGTAAAACTGTGGCGTTTTTAGCATTGCCTTCCAAGTAAGGTCTTGTGACTTCTTAGCTACTTTCGGTGTTTGACCGTCTTTTACAACAGGCTCAGCTGGAGTGTAGTCTGCTGGTGGGTTGCTAATCGTTGCCGCCAATGGAACCGCAATCGCAAGAATACCAACACCTAGGATCATAAAACTGGTTTGGATACCCATGCTGCTGATAAGCGCTGAGGTAAGTGGCGCAAGATAAATTGCCGCAAGACCAAAGCCTGCTGCGATTACACCATTAACCATACCTTTCTTTGAAGAATGAAACCATTTCATTGCAGAAGGGGCTAGACATGCATAACCGAAACCAATACCAGCACCTGTCATAACACCAAACGTGATGTTTAACATCATTGGAGTATCAACAAAACCAGAAGCGATCATACCCAGACCCGTCAGGATAGTGCCTAGGATAAGGATCATGCGCGGACCCATACGGTCTTGTAGTATACCTGCGACCAAAAGGCAGATAGAGAAAGTGATAGTCGCAGTTGCGTAAGGGGCTGACGCTTCAGCCGCACTCCAACCTGATTCAGTGACCAGCGCTTTGTTAAATACACTCCAAGCATACAGGATGCCAAGACAAAGGTTGATACAAAATCCTGCTAATAGGATGCGCATAGCTTTATCAATCTTGCTCATTTTAATTCTCATTTTGCCCGCGAAAGAGGATGGGTTAACACACGATTTATTCAAAATATGTTTGCGTTTATCAACGTTCAACACAATGGGCGCGAATTATAACCAAATAAAATGTGATTGGAATCACTTTTTGTGAGAATTATAAGAATATAACTAATTTTAAGAGCAGTAAGGAAACGGCGAGGGTATCAATAGAGGATCAGGGAAAGCGTGTGCAATTTCATCTTGGGAATAAATGGGTAGTTAGCTCGTCGTAAGGTATCTGTCGCGGTGAACTACAGCTAGGTAAGGTTTTTGTCAATTTATCCCCCACATGATTCCCAATAAGAGCCACTCAGAGTAGCATGCGCGAAATTTTTCTGAGGTAGTAGTAATGAAAATGAAAGCAGTAACAATGACTGTAGTCGCAGCACTTGGCGTTTCTTCTTTAACAGGCTGTATGGGGCAAATGGCCACAACGGGTTTAGTACACAAATTCAACTTAGAAATTGTGGACAATCGCTATGGGCGTGAAGGTATGTTCTTATTGTTGTCGCCAGTTTATGGCATCACAGGTACAGTTGATCTATTCATTTTCAATGCGATCGAATTCTGGACGGGGACAAACCCAATCTCAGGTAAATCACCGGCGGTTGTCGATACACCAACTAAGAACTACATCAAAGTGAATGCTCAACTAGACCCGTCACTAACAGGTGTGCCGTTGACTAATAATAGCGACATTGAAAATGCGACGATGCAACAGATCGATGAAAATACCATGCAGATGGAAATCACATACCTTAACGGTGAGCAAAAAGTACTTCGTGGTGAGAAAGGTGCAGATTCTGTCGACTTCTACCTTGATGACCAACTAGTGACGACAGTATCAAATAGAGAACTGAACGATTACATAACTTCTGCTCGAATCTAATCCACTTCTTTTTAAGCCTCTTCTTCGATGAAACGAGGGAGAGGTAATGCATATTTTTTTGATCTTCAATCCAAAACGGTAGCTTATACATCCACCTTACATTTATATGAGATCTAGCTCGTAACATTCACAGTCGTTATATATAAAAAGCTAAATATCAACTATACACAACGGTAAGCGTCATTTACGTCGTGAAAAACGCATCCAAGGATGCTTCAATGTAGTTAGAGGTTTGTTGTGGTTCGTTTTCTGTTACTAGCGTTGGTTTTTCTCGTTCCTTTTTCTTATGCAGCTAACAAAAATGATGATGTATTGATCATCGCTAACTCAAAAGCTTGGAAGCCTTTTTCATTTATTAATGACAAGGGGGAGCCAGACGGAATTCTCATTGACTACTGGAAAGAATTCTCACGAGTAACGGGAACCCGAGTCGAATTTTTGCTTGTTGATTGGAAAGACTCATTGGATGCAGTAAAGGATGGGCGAGCTGATCTTCATGCTGGGCTTCTTTGGTCTCGTGAGCGAGATGGTTATCTTGATTACAGCCAACCGATAATTACGATTGATACCCAACTATTTATTAATCACAAGCGGCTTAATGTTGATGTCAGCGAGCTATTAGCGGGGAAACACAAATTCACGCTAGGAGCGGTTGAAGGGGGATTCGAACATAGTTACGCAAAGGATAATTACCCTCAGCTAACAATAAAGACGTTCGCTAATAACTCTTATATGGTGGAGGCTGCACTTGAAGGTAATATAGACGCGTTTATTGCTGACCTACAAGTCGCTAATTTCTATTTTCATAGTACCAAAGCCGCAACACAGTTCGCCAGTGTTCAACATCTTTACTCCGGAGTACTCAGACCTGCGGTAGCACATAATGATCGAATATTATTGGTCCAACTGGCTAAAGGAATGATAAAAATAAGCAATGAAACCAAGAACAGGCTCTTTAGCCGCTGGATGTATATAGAGACGGTCTATCCGAGTTACTTAGTGCCTGTTCTCGTGATTGCACTACTCATCGCTGTGTTTAGCTATATGGTAATACTGCGTTTAGCGGTTCGCTCTAAAACTCGAGCGTTGGAAAAAGCCAACTGTGAATTGAAGTATCTTTCAGAAACAGACCAATTAACAGGCTTAAGCAACCGTTATCATTTTTATGCACAATTCTCAAAGCGCGTCTCAAACAGTGGCACAGTGTGTGTCATGCTATTTGATATTGATGACTTTAAATTAATCAATGACACTTTTGGGCATCAGGTTGGTGATGTTGTTATCCAAGCTGTGGGCAAAGCGGTGAACCGCATCACGGGAAAGAAGCACCTTATCGGACGGATAGGCGGAGAAGAGTTTGCTGTTGTATGTACAAATACTAATCTCGAACAAGCCACTAAACTAGCTGAGTGCTTGTGCGAGTCTGTACGTGAACTCATTCTATTTGAAGATAATAAACAAGTGACGGTTAGTCTAGGTTGCGCCTATTACCATCAATCTAGTGAAGAGATCTCCTTGTCTGAAGCTGATAGTTTGATGTATCAAGCTAAAGCAATGGGAAAAGACCAGTTTGTACTTGAACAATTTCAACAAGTGCCAGTTCATCCAATCAGCCAAGTTGGTTAGCGCATACAAATTAAGATACTCGCTTTACTTTAGTTAATGTTCGCCTACCGAGGCAAACGGAAGGTAAATTTGATGAAAGGAACAGCATTCTGCTGCTTTAGTCGGCAGTTGAGCGTGAATTAGTAAAAAAACACTTTTCTTTTCAGTTATATGTGGCATATTGAACAGGTCTTCAAGGCATAGCGTACTTCGTATAATGGCTATTACCTCAGCCTTCCAAGCTGATGATGCGGGTTCGATTCCCGCAGTACGCTCCAATCTTTCTTGAAGTTTAAACCTCCCAAGTTATTTAAAATAAAGCGCTTTACGGCGTGCTTTTTCACATCTGTTGTTCCATGAAAGATGATTTTTAGAATCAACTTCATAGCTGGTGGCTTTTTGGTGCACAAAATGGTGCTCAAAACTAAATTGAAGCTAAATGGTTTCCTATGGGCTAAATATTAACAGATGGCTTTATTCGTTATATTTCCAGAACATAAAACATCTTGGCAGCGGGTTATCACTACTTGTTGCTTGTTGAAGCATAAGCGCTCAATGACGTATTGATCCTATTCGGATAATATTTTCGATAAAGGACTGACAACGCCGTTAGCTCCCCTATCTATGATATGGGTATATACTTGTGTTGTCTTTAGGTCTGAGTGCCCAAGTTGTTCTTGAACAGTTCTTATGTCAGCGCCGTTTTGAAGAAGGTGCGTAGCAAATGAATGCCTTAAGGTGTGGCATGAGATGTTTTTATCAATGTTCGCCTTTTGACCAGCAATCTTAATGTGTTTTTGGAGAGCTGTTGGATGTATATGGTGTCTACGCAACACTCCGGTTTGTAAATCTGGTGATAAGCGAGCAGAAGGAAAGAGAAACTGCCAATTTAAGTTATTTTCTGCATTCGGGTATTTTTTTGCTAGGGCTTCAGGTAAAAACACACCAGAGAATGCTTCATTATGAATATCTTGTTGATGGTAGTCTGCGGCTCTTTGCTGTTGTTGCTTAATGGCGAAAAAAAGCTCCGGAGCGATGGTTACAAAACGGTTCTTACCACCTTTGCCCTGCCATACACGCACAGATTTATACTCATAATCAATATCTTGTACTCGCAAGCGCACACACTCCATCAAACGTAATCCAGACCCGTACATCAATTGAAAAGGCAATTTATAGTTAGGTAAGCAGTGGTTAAAGAGCCTTTCAATTTCTTTGGGCGTCATAACGGTCGGTAATTTACGAGACTTGTCGGAACGCCGAAATTGCATATCAAGGTTGATGGGTTCAAGAAGAATATCTTTGTATAAAAAGACCAATGCATTCAGAGCTAGGCTCTGAGTCTTTTTTGCCGACTTTCTGTTCACAACCAAATGAGTCAAGAAATCTTCAACATGCCTTGAGTTCATTGTTTTTGGATGCGTTTTGTCATGATAAAGAATGTATTGGTGGATCCAATAAATGTACGCCTCTGTTGTTCGAAGGGCATAGTGTCTTCCCAGCATATACTCTTGTATATAAGATAAAAACGGTGAATTTTTCATTTTAATTTTTACTGGTTATATATACATGCTTTCTAGTTTGGCACATTGATTCGTGCTATACAGAAAAAGTCTGCATTTTGGGATGCATACTGAAAGCAATCGTTCGTAAGCTACTGTTAATTTTCATAAAAACGAGGTAGGGTTAACGCCATTAAGATATTAGATAGAATAGAATGATATTTAAATACAGAATTTTTCTGTCTAATAACTGTTATATAGTGACGGAAGTAGCAATGTAGGGTGTAAGCTGTGTGTCTCAAAGCTTAATTAGCAGCGAAGTCGTTGTTTAATAGAACAAATTAGGCTGAGTGCAGGCAATCCTCATGCTACCCTTAAAGCTAAGTTTGTCTGCTTAATACGCTGGCGATTAAAGACAGAACAAACGGAGCTTTAAGGTAAGGCATTTCCCTTCACCTCTGCATC
>NZ_JAKJTB010000027.1:0-54952 GCF_050337565.1 Vibrio kasasachensis
GTATTAGAACTTTACTCTCTATTTTAGAGAAACCAGCTTTCCGAATTAAAGAATTTGCTTGGCGACCATAGCGTTGCGGACCCACCTGACTCCATGCCGAACTCAGAAGTGAAACGCAATAGCGCCGATGGTAGTGTGGGGTCTCCCCATGTGAGAGTAGGACATCGCCAGGCTTGATTACTTGTTTTTAGATTTTAAAAAATCTAAAGGCAAAACTAGATAAAGCAATCTAACCATAAGACTTTATTTAGTAAGATATACCGCTGCGGAGTGGTAGTTCAGTTGGTTAGAATACCGGCCTGTCACGCCGGGGGTCGCGGGTTCGAGTCCCGTCCACTCCGCCATTAATCGTAAAGCCCTGCTAGCAATAGCAGGGCTTTTTCGTATGCGCGAAATACCGTGTAAATAACTTTGTTCGAAATATATCGTTATTACTTGATGCTCAATTGTGAGTGTAGGTATCGACGGATATAAGGAACGACTTGTTGTTCAAACCAAGGATTGCGTTTGAGCCAAAGTGTATTGCGTGGAGATGGGTGAGGAATAGGGATGCACTGAGGTGCCCATTGTTGCCAAGATTGAACGGTTTCGGTAAGACTTTTAGGCTTCTGTTTCAAGTAGTAATGTTGTGCATATTGACCAATGAGCAGCGTTGTTTTTATATTCGGCAGTTGATCGAGCACTTGCTGGTGCCATTGAGGGGCGCATTCTTTTCGTGGCGGTAGATCACCACAACGTCCTTTTCCTGGGTAACAAAGCCCCATCGGCATTATGGCGATTTTCGTTGCATCGTAAAAAACGTCTTTATCGATTTGTAACCAAGAGCGAAGCCTGTCGCCACTTGCATCATTCCAGGGGATTGCTGTTGTATGCACTTTAGTACCTGGTGCTTGACCTATAATTAAAATGCGCGCTTTTTCATGTGCTTGTATTATAGGGTTTGCACCCAAAGGTAATTGAGGTTCGCATAAGCGACATTGACGTATTTCAGCTAACAGCTTCTCTAGCATTAGTAGCCCTTATCAAAATTGATACAGTCGCGTATCGTAAAGCCCTTCTCCCAGTTTTTATAATAGTTAGCAAAGACCTCTACGACTTGTTCTGGAAAGCTAAGAGCCGCGATATGAGGGGTGAGCGTTATTTTTGGATGCTTCCAGTAGGGATGTTCAATATTCAATGGTTCTTGCTCGAATACATCTAGAAAGGCTTGCTCAATATAGCCTTTGTCTAGAGCTTCAAGTAGATCATCTTGGTTGATACTGCTTCCTCTGCCCACGTTAAAGATCAATATACCTTGCCCTGAAGATAGTACTTGTTGGTTGAATACGCCGATTGTATTGGGTGTACTGGGTAATGTACTAACAACAATGTCAGATTTTTCAATCGCATTGTTTAGTTCGTCGATATGGTAGATCTCATCAAAAGGTGAGTCTTTCGTTGGTATTCCTCGAGTATTCACACCTATGGTCCGTATGCCGAATGCTTTTGATACTTTCGCTAAGTGCGTTCCAATCGTACCCGTTCCTACAATCGACATCGTTTTATTGCTCAGAGTTTGGTATTGGTATGGCACCCACCGCTGTGCTTGTTGTTGTGTTCGATAGGTGAGGAAGTGACGATAGTGCTCAATAGTATAGCCAAGTACATATTCAGCGATTTGTTGTCCAAATATGCCTTTGACATTAGTTAGTAGATAATCTTGGCGCATCCTATGGTGCATTAGAGAGTCGACACCTGCATATACTGATTGAACCCATTTAAGATTTTCAAACTCATCGAGCTGTGAAGCAAGTAAAGGGGGAGCAGCTAAAACCACGTCAGCTTCTTGTTTATTTGTAGTTAAGTGCAGGTTTGGTAACGCTAGGGATTCAATGAGATCTCGATAGATATCGTTTTGCTCGGTCAATATATAGAGTTTATTTGTAAAAATGTTCATAGGCTTTTCTTTGTTCCCTGCTGGTTATCAAGTAAACTGCCGCTGTATTTTCCTGCAACCAATTGAGTCAATATGCTAAGAAACCCGCTTCAGCTTCGTCTTGAGAAGTTAGAACCTTGGAAACAGATAACCTTCATGGCTTGTCTGTGTGAGCGTATGTATCCAAACTACGCGATGTTTTGTGAAACCTCCCAGTTTGCTCCAGCTCGCACCTATCGTGACATCCTAGATAGTATTTGGGAACAACTTACTGTCAAGACTGCGAAGGTTAACTTCGAGCGTCAACTTGAGAAGTTGGAAGAAATAATTCCAAGCTCTGAAGATTACGATTTCTACGGTGTTTACCCAGCTATTGATGCTTGTATAGGCTTGTCGACATTGCTTCATGGCTTACTCGACCGTGATGATCTTTTTGAAAGTATGCAAAAAGTGAGTCAACAGTCTGTAATGACAGTCGCACAATTAGAAGAAGTGCAAACAGATGCCGAAATTACAGATGAAAACCAGAAAGACAATGAAGCTGTTTGCGCTGAGTGGGATGTTCAGTGGGCTATCTTCCGTCCTTTAAAAGACGCCGAAGAACGTGATATTGATTTGATTAAAGATCTTCGAGATGAAATTAAAGAAGAAGCCGTTAGTAATATCGGCATTAGTCTTTAAACAAAATTAAAAAAGGGAGCGTAAGCTCCCTTTTGTTTTCCATTTTCAATTATCGTTCTTTTTTGCTTGAATCAGATTCGTCGTCGTCATCACGGCTTTCAATTACACCATGTTGCTTTTTCCATTTCTCCCAACGTTCGAATGCCAGTTCTTGCATGTCAGTCGTACTGTCCGCTTCGTCGACAATTTCTTCACCGATTAGATGCTCGAAAATATCTTCTAGAGTCAGCAAACCTTGAACTGTACCGTACTCGTCCACCACTAGCGCCAATTGGAGACGTTTAGATAGCATTTGGTCGAATGCTTTAGGTAGCGGCATGTTATTCAAGATTACGTGCACTGGGCGCATTACCGATCCAAGCTGTTTGTCGCCACTGCCTGAATGTTTAAGTTTAAATAGCTCTAATCGATGTACAAACCCGACGATATTATCGTTGCTTTGACTATATACAAGCGGGCGTGAGAATGGGGTATCACGGTGTTCTCTTAGAAACTCGATGATAGTCATCTCTGCATCAACTCGGAATACCACTGGGCGTGGTGTCATTACTTGAGTGACGGGTACATCTTGAATGCCAAGCAAATTACTGAGAATTTTTGATTCACCTTCGGCGAACTCACCACTTTCTCTAGCGAGTAGTGCCATTGCAGAAAGCTCATCACGCATTTTTGGCGCTACGTGTCCGCGAGCAAGGCGTTTGGTTATTTGTTCTGAGAACCATACAAATGGTGTTAACAACCAAACCATCCATCGCAAGGTTGTTGCTGAGAATGGTGCAAGCTGGCGCCAATAGGTGGCACCAATGGTCTTAGGTACAATTTCTGATAGCACGAGGATCGCTAAGGTCAATACGCCCGAGAAAACGCCTAGCCATTCGCTACCAAATACCACGGCAGCTTGAGCGCCAGCAGTTGCAGCACCGATTGTGTGAGCAATAGTATTTAGGGTTAGGATGGAGGCTAATGGGCGGTCAATATCTTTCTTTAAGCTCGCAAGCTTATCCGCGGCAGGGTGCCCTTTGTGGCGCATTTGAGCGATATAACTAGGGCTAATGCTTAGTAAGACCGCTTCAAGAACTGAACAAACAAACGATACGCCAATTGCGATACTGACGTATATAGTTAACAGCAACATATTGTTCCTATGATAGTTATAATCACGACCTAATTTTGCTGCGAATGCTATCACTGTTCAAAGTGAAAGCAAGTCATTATACCTGGGCATTATTGGTGTGTGTATTTTGTAATCGTTCAAACCCAGTAATATCAGGCTTCACGTAGGTTGATCTGTTTATAAATAAGGTTAAATTGGTTGAAAAACAAGTATTGATTATGGCTCAGCTAGTAACAATTTGTGAGTTATTACTCATATTGTGGTTAAAAGTAAGGCATTGAAGCTAAAGAATGCCTACAAACCTTTGCCAGATGGGGCATTTATGTTTTAGAGTGAGTTTAATTCGATAACATATGAGAAGGGAAACCTAATGAACAAAACCCAATTAATCGACTTTATCGCAGAGAAAGCAGACCTATCAAAAGCACAAGCTAAAGCTGCTCTTGAAGCAACTCTTGAGGGCGTAACAGGCGCACTAAAAGAGGGTGACCAAGTCCAACTAATTGGTTTCGGTACATTCAAAGTAAATCACCGCGCAGCGCGTACAGGTCGTAACCCTAAGACTGGTGCAGAAATCCAGATTGCAGCAGCTAATGTTCCTGCTTTCGTTGCTGGTAAAGCTCTTAAAGATGCAGTGAAATAATAAATTTACGCCAAGGTCTGTATTGACCTTGGCGTTTACTTGAAAATATGAAAAAAATTCTTCTTCCTTCACTAATCATTTCTTTTCTTTTCGGTTGTTCTGCCGATATTTCTAATTCAACGCTCGAAACAACCCTACAGCACTCTGGTGGTCAGAGTATGGGGGATGCAACCAGTTTGTATTGGTTTACTGATCGTTTAACTGTCCCATTAAGTGCTGCCGACTATGTGGTTGCTGGTGATTATGGTAGCTATAAAAGTAACTATCGTTGGGAAAATGGCAGTGTTAGAGAGCTGATTCGCGAAGGTGAGCAATTAAGAACTGGCGCTGGTTTAGTTCCATATAAGATACATGTGCGGTTTAATCAGCAAGGCGAAGCGGTTTATCAGCAATACCGCATAGATGGTAAGGTTTTACCATTAAAGTCAGCAATGCTGACGCAACTTAAGAATGAAGCCGCTAATGTTGTACAAAAAACCAAAGCACAAGACAAAGCGGGCGTGGAGCTAATTCAAGGTTACTGGGATGGACGTGAGTTTGAAACTTGTGCCGGTAAAGAGTTTCAAACATTAGAGTTCAATCAGAGCTTGCCTAGTTTTATTGTTGATCGTTTAGCTGGGATAGACAATTACGTCGTATTTGTCGGTAGCAAGAGTGGTGATCGATTGATTGTTGAAGACTTGCTGATGCTAAAAGATGACAATCAGAGCTGTATTGAACGTCCGCAGATATTAGAAGAATAGAAAAGGCGCTCCTAGAGCGCCTTTTTACTTTTGTAAACTAATTAAGCTTCGTTTTCGCGCTCAATCGCTCTGTAACCAATGTCGTTGCGATAAAACACACCATTCCAGCTAATTTGTTTAGCAAGCTCGTAAGCGCGCTTCTGAGCTTCAGAAACTGTGTTCCCTAATGCGGTTGCACACAGTACTCTGCCACCATTAGTCACGATATCACCTACGTTATTATCTGTACCCGCATGAAAAACTTTTTCACCGTCGATTTCAACTTGAGGCAGCCCTGTAATGACATCGCCCTTGTTGTATGACGCAGGGTAACCGCCAGCCGCCAATACGATGCCGATTGAAGCTCTTGGATCCCATTTAGACTCGACTTGGTCGAGCTTCTTATCAATCGCAGCCAGACAAAGTTCAACCATGTCGGATTGCATGCGCATCATGATTGGTTGTGTTTCTGGGTCGCCGAATCGACAATTGTATTCGATTACTTTAGGTGTGCCATCTAGATCGATCATTAGACCAGCGTATAAGAAACCAGTGTAAGGGTTGCCTTCTGCAGCCATACCGCGAACGGTAGGGTAGATAACTTCTTCCATGATACGGTTATGGATATCTGCTGTGACAACTGGTGCTGGAGAATAAGCTCCCATACCACCTGTGTTCGGACCTGTATCTTTATCGCCTACACGCTTATGGTCTTGGCTGGTCGCCATCGGCAGTACATTTTCGCCATCAACCATTACGATGAAACTTGCTTCTTCGCCTTCAAGGAACTCTTCGATAACAACTCGGCTGCCAGCTTCGCCGAAAGCGTTGCCAGCAAGCATATCTTCAATCGCATCTTCAGCTTCTTGTAAAGTCATGGCGACAATGACGCCTTTACCTGCCGCGAGACCGTCAGCTTTAACCACGATAGGAGCTCCCTGCTCGCGAACGTAAGCCAATGCAGGTTCAATTTCAGTGAAGTTTGCGTAAGCACCTGTCGGGATTTTATGGCGCGCTAAGAAATCTTTGGTGAAAGCTTTTGAACCTTCGAGTTGAGCGGCAGCCTGAGATGGTCCAAAGATTGGTAAGCCAACAGCTTGGAACGCATCAACCACGCCGATAACCAAAGGCGCTTCAGGACCAACAATAGTCAGTTCAATTGATTTTTCTTTTGCAAAAGCGACTAGCGCTTCAATGTCTTCCACATCGATAGCTACATTTTCTAGTTTCGGCTCAAGCGCTGTACCAGCATTTCCTGGTGCAACAAAAATAGTTTCAATATTTGGGTTTTGAGCCACTTTCCAGCCCAGCGCATGCTCACGACCGCCAGCACCAATAATCAATACATTCATTTTCAAATCCTTATAGCTGTGTCAGTGGTTTTATTTCGGTGTCAAAAGTGCTCATTTATACTTATAAACTGCGCGCTTTTTCCTAGAACTAAAATCACTGACTTGCTCTAGCGCATTTCAAATATCTAAATATTTAAAAAACAAAACGATGAATCTTTTCTCAAATTAGATTGAGCCCTCTTTAAATCAATGGGAGCGCTAACAAAGTTACCGCTCCAGTGATGATAAGAGAATTAGTGACGGAAATGGCGCATTCCGGTAAAGATCATCGCCATACCATGTTCATCTGCTGCTGCAATAACCTCGTCATCGCGCATAGAGCCGCCCGGTTGAATAACACACTTGATGCCCGCTTCAGCTGCGGCATCAATACCGTCACGGAATGGGAAGAAGGCATCTGATGCCATTGCACAGCCTTCAACTTTTAGACCTTCGTCAGCTGCTTTGATGCCAGCAATTTTTGCAGAGTAAACACGGCTCATTTGACCAGCACCTACACCAATAGTCATATCGCCTTTCGAGTAAACGATCGCATTAGACTTTACATATTTTGCTACTTTCCAACAGAAGAGAGCGTCTTTCAGTTCTTCTTGTGTTGGTTGACGTTTAGATACCACTTTAAGGTCATCAGCAGAAACCATGCCTTGGTCACGGTCCTGAACCAGTAGACCACCGTTAACACGTTTTAAATCAAACCCAGTCGTTTTCGTGGACCATTCACCACACTCTAGTAAGCGAACGTTCTTTTTCGCCGCAACGATTTCGATTGCTTCAACTGAAATAGAAGGCGCGATGATAACTTCTACGAATTGGCGCTCAACAATCGCGGAAGCGGTTTCGGCATTGAGTTCATGGTTGAATGCAATGATGCCGCCAAATGCTGATGTTGGATCGGTTTGGTAGGCGCGGTTGTAGGCTTCTAGAATGTTTTTACCTAAAGCAACACCACATGGATTTGCGTGCTTAACGATGACACATGCAGGTTCGTCGAACTCTTTCACACACTCTAACGCAGCATCGGTGTCTGCGATGTTATTGTAAGAAAGAGCTTTGCCTTGAATTTGGCGCGCAGTCGATACTGAAGCTTCTTGCGGATTTTCTTCGACATAAAACGCGGCATTCTGGTGACTGTTTTCACCGTAGCGCATATCTTGTTTCTTGATGAATTGCTGATTGAAAGTACGAGGAAATTGGCTTTCTACATCGCCTTCGGTGTTCTCACCATAAGATGGAACCATAGTGCCGAAGTAGTTAGCGATCATGCCATCGTAAGCTGCTGTGTGCTCAAATGCAGCAATAGCAAGATCAAAGCGCGTTTCAAGCGTAAGAGAACTTTCATTGCTATCCATTTCAGTAATCACACGGTCGTAGTCAGAAGCATTAACTACGATAGTCACATCTTTGTGGTTTTTCGCGGCAGAGCGAACCATAGTAGGACCACCGATATCGATGTTCTCTACCGCATCAGCCAGAGTGCAGCCTTCTTTTGCGACAGTTTCCGCGAATGGGTATAGGTTGACGACAACCATATCGATTGGGTTGATACCGTGTTGTTCCATTACGCTATCATCTTGACCACGACGACCAAGAACACCACCGTGAACTTTAGGATGCAGGGTCTTAACTCGACCATCCATCATTTCTGGAAAGCCAGTGTAATCAGATACTTCTGTTACTGGGATGCTTTTCGCTGCCAGTAGGCGAGCAGTGCCACCTGTAGACAAAATGTCGACACCGCGCTCTACTAGAGCTTGTGCAAACTCAACAATACCTGTTTTGTCTGATACGCTGATAAGCGCACGGCGAATAGGACGAGCGTTATTCATGCTTCCATTTTCCTCAAATTCACGAATTAAAAGATGTTTGCCAAAAATGAACTTGTTTCTACATCATGGGAGTAGAATATTGGCCATTTTTGGTAAAGACCTTTTGCCATTTCAAAGAGCTCAAGTCGCTCTGAATTTGATGGCGCATTCTAACTAATTTATTACAAAAAAGCTTGCGCAATCGTTTGGCATCTCAAAAATAATTGCAAATCACGCCATCTTCAGGCTAAAAAGTAACGAGAGAGTTAATAGGATAAGTTATGTTTCAAATCGGAGAGTTAGCTAAGCGTTGTGGTGTAACCGCTGATACGCTTAGGTTTTATGAAAAAAATGCTCTAATTCAACCAGCAGGAAGAAGTGATTCAGGCTATCGCCTTTATAGTGTAGAAAACCAGGAACAAGTGGTATTTATTTTAAAAGCGAAAGATCTAGGTTTGAGTTTGGAAGAAATTAGAGAGTTGCTTGAGATTAAATTAGAGGCGACAGAACACAGCTGCGCAGAAGTTAAAGCTATTACCACGGCGAAACTACAAGTGATTGATGAAAAAATCCAAGAGTTAACCCGTATTCGTTCGGCGCTTAAAAAAATCAATGATGCTTGCTGTGGAGATGTTGGCGATAATGCTAGCCACTGCTCAATACTAGGTGCGCTTGCGAGTGGGGAAAATAAAAACACGTGTAGCCATCAGCATAAATGACGTTGGTGCGGAGCTATTAGGATGCTTTAAGAATGCAGGCTTTTGCGGCGGAGTGAATTTTAAGATCTGGTAAGTTATCGTGATATATGGTCACTTGGTCTCGACCCGTACGTTTAGAGTAGTACATTGCTTTGTCGGCATTGATTAGCAAGGCTTTAACCGAAGTGACTTCTTGATTAAATTCGGCAATACCAATACTGACTGTCGGGTAAATATCATGACCATCGACCGGACAAGCTGTCAAACTAATTGATTGACGGATTCGCTCGGCAATGTCGAATGCTTGAATCGCATTAGTATTGCTTAATACAACGCCAAATTCTTCACCACCCAATCGCCCGATATGGTCACTGTTACGAATTTGATTTTGACAGATTTTCGCAACTTGCTTTATAACTTCATCACCCGATAAATGTCCGACCATGTCATTAATTTCTTTGAAATGATCGATGTCGATCATCAAACAAACGAGATGCTCTTTTTTTTCTAACTGAGTGTTAAATTTTTGCTCCAGTTCTAAAATAAACGCGCGGCGATTTAATACGCCAGTTAGTTCGTCGGTTTCAGATAGCTTCTTCAGTTTTTTCTCTAGCAGGTGTGTTTGAGTGACATTGCGTACAGACCACATAACATGATGAGATCTCTCGGTAGTTGGAGCGATATAGTTGATGATCGCCTCAAACCAGCTTTCTTCAGGCAAATTTGAATTTTGTAGTTCTTCAACAGAGAGTAGCAGGTAGTCTTGTAGCCTTAAACTGTACCGAATAACTAAAGTATCACGCTGCTCGATCACTTGCGTGATACACGCTTGCATTTCTTCGGCTTTTTCAGCGGAAAGCACCTGTTCTAAAGTTAAGCCGATATAGCGTTTTGCATCGAAATTTTCCGAGTTGTACTGACCGCCATAACTATCTACATAGTGACCACTTTCATTCAATATAAAGACATGATCAGGCAAGGAGTTTAGAACGAAATCTAACCATGCCTCTCGATTGTTTAACATAGAATGTAGGTGACCCTATAAAAGTGCAAACAAACATTCTAACGTATTATATAGAGAAGACAATTTACTTTAATCACAGTTTAACTATTTATTTTTACTGGAATTGTTCATACCGTTGTGGACGGTGTTAATAGGTAAGGAATGGCAGGCAAACAGTATACAATACCGTTTGCCTGGAGGTTATGCGAGAGACATAACAATACGCCCCGTGATCTCTCCTTTCTCCATATCACTAAAGATCTCGTTAATGTCTTCGAGCTGTTTTACTTGAGTGATTGCTTTCACTTTGCCATCTGCCGCAAATTGTAAGCACTCTTGTAAATCTTTCCGTGTACCCACAATTGAACCAATAACTTTTACCCCATTTAGCACTGTGTCAAAAATTGGGATTGGCATTTCTTCTGGTGGAAGTCCAACTAAGACACAAGCTCCGCCGCGGCGAATCGATGAATAGGCTTCTTTGAAAGCGGGCTGAGAGACAGCAGTGCATACCACACCATGAACACCTCCATTTGTTATTTCGCGAATGCGCTCTGAAGGGCTTTCCTTCATAAAGTCAATGCAATGTATGGCACCTAGCTCTTTGGCCAGTGCCAGCTTTTCTTCACCGGTGTCAACAGCGATAACTTTCATCCCCATTGCAACGGCATATTGGATTGCTAGATGCCCTAATCCACCAGCGCCAATCAGAGCGACCCATTGCCCCGGTCTTACTTCAGTAACCTTTAATGCTTTATAGGTGGTTACACCGGCGCAGAAGAGCGGAGCGGCATCAACATAATTGATCCCATCGGGAATTTTAATCACGTATTCGCCATTGGCTAAGCAGTATTCAGCATAACCTCCGTCAACAGAGTAACCCGCGTTGTGTTGGTCTAAACAGAGGGTTTCCTGTCCATCAAAACAGTAATCACAGTGTCCACAAGCACTATAGAGCCATGGCACACCTACACGATCACCTACATTGAGGTGGTGTATTTCACTGCCTACTTCAACTATTTCACCGACACCTTCATGCCCAGGAACCAAAGGCATTTTAGGTTTAACTGGCCAGTCACCATGGCAAGCATGTAAGTCGGTGTGGCAAACGCCACATGCATGTATTTTTACTAACACATCTCTAGGTTTTACGTTCGGTAGTGGAATGTCTTTAATGACCAATGGTCCTTTGAACTCATTAACGACTGCAGCTTTCATCATTTTATGCTCCGTTTCTTTTTAAACAAACGATCATTGCTGATTGTTTGTATGTAACAAAATGGGCTTGGTCTATAAAACTGGGTGGAGAATGAGAATTATTCAAATTAATGATGTGGGTAATTTATTTAAACGGGCGGTGAATCACGCAAGACTGAGAATGAGCAATACGAATCGTACAAAAAAACGTGCTAGAAGTGATGTGGCTTTTGAAAAGAAGGTAAGAACAGTCGGGGGTAAGGGGGTAAAAAAAAGGTCATACTATTGCTAGCATGACCTATTGATAAACTAATCTGAATTAGTTCATGCCGTATTTTTTCAGTTTCTTACGAAGAGTACCGCGGTTGATGCCCATCATAGTTGCTGCGCGAGTTTGGTTACCGCGAGTGTACTGCATGATGATGTCTAGTAGTGGCTGTTCAACTTCAGCTAGAACTAATTCGTATAGTTCTGTAACTTCCTGACCGTTTAATTGTGCAAGATAGTTTTTAAGAGATGCTTTAACAGAATCACGTAGTGGCTTTTGCGTGATTTGATCTTGTGAAGTTACTGTAGTTACTGTCAATGCTTCTGAAGTTAGATTTTGTTCGAACATATTCGGTCTAGCTCTTCTCGTAATTATGGTGCAACGTTATCAAAATAACCTTCTAGTGCATCGATCTGCGCTTGCGCAATATCAATAGCATTGAAGGTACGGCGAAACTCGATTGCCTGTTCATGTTCTTTTAGGTACCAACCCACATGCTTACGAGCGATGCGAGGGCCTAAGTACTCTCCATAAAACTCATGTAGAGCGTTCACATGACCAAGCAGAATGCTTTTCACTTCCAAAATTGGCAGTTCAGGCATCTCGGTGCCGTTTTCCAAATAGTGTTGGATTTCCTGGAAAATCCAAGGACGACCTTGGGCAGGGCGTCCAATCATCAAAGCGTCTGCACCGGTATAATCCAGTACAAATTTAGCTTTCTCTGGGCTATCGATGTCACCGTTAGCGATAACCGGAATAGAGATTGCTTGTTTTACCGCTTTGATGCTGTCGTATTCTGCCTCACCTTTGTACATACAAGTTTTTGTTCGCCCGTGTAGAGCTAACGCCTGTATGCCGCAGTCTTCGGCTAATTTAGCGATTTGGACACAGTTTTTATTTTCTGGGTCCCAGCCAGTACGCGTTTTCAATGTTACAGGAACATTGACTGCGTCTACTACCGCTTTCAGAACATCTTCGATGATATCTGGATACTTAAGTAGTGCAGAGCCTGCTAGCTTTTTATTCACTTTTTTAGCTGGGCAACCCATATTGATATCGATGATTTGCGCACCGTTATCAACACTAAATTGAGCTGCTTCAGCCATGAGCTGTGGATCCGATCCCGCGATCTGTACAGAGCGAATGCCTGATTCACCTTCGTGTACCATGCGTTGCTTTGATTTGGCTGTCTTCCAGAGCTTTGGGTTGGAGGACATCATTTCACTGACTGCCATTCCCGCACCATAGTGGAGACACAACTCACGAAATGGTCTATCCGTAACTCCTGCCATAGGAGCGACGATTAGTTTGTTCTTGAGTTGATGATTACCTATTTTCAAAACGTCTTCACAGTTCTGTACTAGCAAGGGCGCGCATTTTACGCATTTTTTCACTGCGTGAAAAGACTAATATTTGAGCATTACCAAATTGTTTTGTTAATTTGTATAAATTTCAATCTATTAGAGGTGAAAACCTTACCTAGCCTTGCTTGCGACCAGAGATGCGACACCACTCGCTTTGGGCTTTAATTGGATCGATGTGAAGCTCGTCACGATAATAGTTGGCTACGTCTTCTGCTTGAGTATCCAAAACACCGGACATAGCTAATAGACCATTTGGTTTAACCAAGCTTTTAATTATCGGTGAAAGTTCGCGTAGGGGAGCGGCCAGTATGTTGGCAATCACAACGTCTGCAATCATGTTTTCTGGTTGATCTTGTGGCAAGAAGACGTTCAGTTGTTCTGCAACTCCGTTGCGTTCAGCGTTATCTTTTGAAGCTAATAGCGCTTGAGGATCAATATCGATCCCTATCACTTTTTCTGCCCCCAGTTTGATCGCAGCGATCGCAAGGATGCCAGAGCCACAACCGAAGTCGATAACCGTTTTACCGGTTAGATCGATGCTCTCTAGCCATTCAAGGCACAAAGCCGTTGTTGGGTGAGTACCAGTACCAAAAGCAAGACCTGGGTCTAGCATTACATTGACTGCTTCTGGTTCAGGAACCTCGCGCCAGCTCGGGCAAATCCATAGACGTTCGCCAAACTTCATTGGGTGGAAGTTGTCCATCCACTCACGTTCCCAGTCTTTATCTTCTAGTTGCTCAACTTTGTAAGCAAAGCCTTCAGCTAGCATACCACTGGCTTGAATTTGGTTAGTGATAAACTGAGTATCAGCTTCCGCATCATACAGAGCGAGGATGTCGATATCACCCCACAAACGAGTCTCACCAGGTAGAGGTTCGAATATAGGCGTATCCTTCGCGTCCAAGAAGGTTACAGATAGCGCGCCGGTCTCTTCCATAAGCATATCGCTGACCATTTCAGCGTTGTCTTTGGTCGCATTGAGTTTGATTTGAATCCAAGGCATGAGTAAGTACTCTTAACGTGGGTGGATCAGAATAATGGCGCAGAGTGTAGCAGCCAGAAATAGAAATGCCCACGCTATGTGGGCATTTAACTCGGTTAAGCGAGTGAATTATTGCAGACCAAGCTTCTTCTCTAGGTAGTGTATATTTGCCCCACCATGTTGGAAGTTCTCGTCATTCATAATAGCCACTTGTAGTGGAATGTTGGTTTTGATGCCTTCGATGATCATCTCGCCCAACGCATTTTTCATACGTGCGATGGCGACATCACGGTTTTCACCGTATGTGATCAACTTACCAATCATTGAATCGTAGTGCGGCGGCACAGTATAGCCCGCATAAATGTGAGATTCCCAACGAACACCCATACCACCTGGTGGATGGAAGCGCTCAATTTTACCCGGAGAAGGGAGGAATCGCACAGGATCTTCTGCGTTGATTCGACATTCGATCGCATGACCACGGATCTTAATATCATCTTGTGTGAATGATAAAGGCTGACCTGCGGCAACACGTAGTTGCTCTTTGATAAGGTCAACACCCGTTACCATCTCAGTCACTGGGTGCTCTACTTGAATACGAGTGTTCATTTCGATGAAGTAGAATTCACCATTCTCATACAAGAATTCAAAAGTACCGGCACCACGGTAACCGATTTCAAGACATGCGCGAGTACAGCGTTCACCGATGTACTTACGCATTTCTTCTGTAATACCTGGTGCTGGTGCTTCTTCAACGACTTTCTGGTGACGACGTTGCATAGAACAATCGCGCTCACCTAGGTGGATAGCTCCGCCTTGACCATCAGCGATGATCTGTACTTCAACGTGACGTGGGTTTTCTAGGAATTTCTCCATGTAAACGACGTCGTTGTTGAAGGCTGCTTTTGCTTCTGCACGTGTCATTGCAATCGCTTGAACCAGATCAGCTTCACTTCGAACCACACGCATACCACGGCCACCGCCGCCGCCAGACGCTTTAATGATTACTGGGTAACCAATACGCTTCGCATGTGATTTATTTTTCGCATCGTCGTTGTCAAGCGGACCATCAGAGCCTGGTACACAAGGAACGCCAGCTTTTTTCATTGCGTTGATTGCAGATACTTTATCGCCCATTATGCGAATGGTATCGGCTTTAGGACCAACAAAGATAAAGCCACTACGTTCAACTTGCTCTGCAAAATCTGCATTTTCTGAGAGGAAACCGTAACCAGGGTGAATGGCGACAGCTCCTGTCACTTCTGCTGCTGAAATGATACGTGGAATATTTAGGTAGCTATCAATACCGCGAGCGGGACCAATACAGATAGATTCATCTGCTAGCAGTACGTGCTTAAGGTCACGGTCAGCGGTGGAGTGCACCGCTACGGTTTTGATGCCGAGCTCTTTACATGCGCGAAGAATACGAAGTGCAATTTCACCTCGGTTCGCGATGACTAATTTATCTAGCATAGCTTCAGCCTCGATTATTCGATTACAACAAGTGGCTGGTCGAATTCTACTGGTTGACCGTCTTCAACCAAGATTGCCGTAACAACACCTGATTTGTCTGACTCGATTTGGTTCATCATTTTCATCGCTTCAACGATACATAGTGTGTCGCCAGCTTTTACGCTTTGACCCACTTCAATGAATGATTTTGATTCAGGACTTGGAGAACGGTAGAAAGTACCTACCATTGGAGAAAGAACTTGGTGACCTAATGGAGCTGCTGGCGCTGCTTCAGCTACTGCTGCCGCAACTGGTGCTGGTGCAGGTGCTGCCATAGGCATAGGTGCTGCTGCATATTGAATCGGTGCTGCATGTATAGGTGCTGCGCCATGGCGACTAATGCGTACCGACTCTTCACCCTCAGAAATCTCTAGCTCAGCGATGCCAGATTCTTCTACTAATTCAATCAGCTTCTTAATTTTACGGATATCCATGTTTACTTTCTCTTTTATCTTGTGAGTAAGACAACCCCTTGAGGTTGCAGAGCGTTAGGTTACTTTGTTTGCAGATGGTTAATCGCTGCAGACAATGCAAATTCATAGCCTTGTGCGCCTAAACCGCAGATCACGCCTTGTGCTTTATCAGACAAGTAAGAGTGATGGCGAAACGGTTCTCGGGCATGCACATTGGACAAATGTACTTCAATAAAAGGAATTGCTACGCCAAGTAACGCATCACGCAGTGCAACACTGGTATGAGTGAATGCTGCGGGATTTATAATAATAAAATCTACTTGGTTGTATGCAGTATGAATCGCTTCAATTAGTTCATACTCACGATTGGATTGCAGATGTTTGAGCTCTACGCCCGCATTTGTTGCTTGTTGCGACAGTGCATCGACGATTTGGTCGAGTGTATTCGACCCATAATGTGCAGGCTCTCGTAACCCTAATAAATTAAGGTTTGGGCCATTCAGAAGTAGAATTCGTAATTTTGCTGACATTATGTGGCTATCTTCCTTTATCGTGAGTGAAACGAGTCGGTTTCCTAATATACGATAAATCAGCACGATTTTTCAGTGCAGATTGGGCGATTTTTTTTAATCGTCCACGATTATAGCTAATTCAGCGCAATTAGCAGCAATTTACTGGTCTAATCTCCCATGTTCACATCTTATTTATGTAACCGAGATAACATAAACGCTGTGCGGGAAAGTAAAATAGATGACAAATACTTGCGATTGAGCATTAAAAAGCCGCCACTAAGTGACGGCTGGTTGAATTTTAAGCAAAGGTTAAGCGAGCTCTGCCTTCTCTGCGATTAGCTTATCAACCACACTTGGATCTGCGAGGGTAGAAGTGTCGCCAAGGTTGCTGGTATCACCCGTCGCAATTTTGCGTAGGATACGGCGCATAATTTTACCAGAGCGAGTCTTAGGCAATGAGTCTGTCCAATGAAGTATATCTGGGGTGGCAATCGGACCTATTTCTTTGCGAACCCAGTCTTTCACTTCTTTGTGCAGCTCTGCTGATGGGAATTCACCGTCGTTAAGCGTGACGTAAGCATAGATTGCTTGTCCTTTAATATCATGCGGAATACCTACAATCGCGGCTTCGGCAATCTTATCGTGTGAAACCAATGCTGATTCGATCTCAGCCGTTCCCATGCGGTGTCCTGATACGTTTAGTACGTCATCTACACGACCTGTGATCCAGTAGTAACCATCTTCATCACGACGAGCGCCATCACTGGTAAAATACATACCTTTGAAGGTTGAGAAGTAAGTCTGCTCGAAGCGTTCATGATCACCATATACTGTGCGCATTTGCCCTGGCCAAGAATCGAGGATAACGAGGTTACCTTCAGCCGCTTGATCCTCAATGATATTACCCATGTTATCAACCAACGCGGGTTGAATACCAAAGAACGGGCGAGTTGCTGAACCTGGTTTTAGATCCACAGCTCCGGGTAGTGGCGCGATAAGAATTCCGCCAGTTTCGGTTTGCCACCACGTATCTACAATCGGGGATTTTTCATTACCGATTGTTCTATAATACCATTCCCACGCTTCTGGGTTGATGGGCTCACCGACGGAACCCATAACACGCAAACTGGTGCGCGAAGTACCTTCAACAGCCTCATTGCCTTTCGCCATCAAAGCACGAATTGCGGTAGGAGCAGTGTAGAGTATGTTTACTTGGTGCTTATCAACCACTTCACTCATACGGTTGGTTTTTGGATAGTTAGGTACACCTTCAAATAGAATCGTTTTGGCACCATTTGCCAGTGGACCGTAAATTAGATAAGTATGACCGGTGATCCAACCTACATCGGCAGTACACCAGAAGGTTTCACCTTCTTGGTAATCAAACACGTACTTGAAGGTCATTGTGGCATACACAAGGTAGCCGCCAGTTGTGTGAAGTACGCCTTTGGGTTTACCTGTAGAGCCGGAAGTGTAGAGGATGAACAGTGGATCTTCGGCTTTCATTTCTTCAGGTGGGCAATCAGCCGAGACTTTGGCTGTGGCTTCGTGCCACCAAACGTCACGGTGCTCATGCCAATCGACATCGCCGCCAGTGCGTTGGAAGACGATCACTTTTTCAATTGATTTCACTTCAGGGTTGGTTAATGCTTCGTCGACATTTTTCTTCAATGGTACTGCGCGACCGCCGCGAACACCTTCGTCTGCGGTGATGACGATTTTTGAATCTGAGTCGATGATTCGTCCAGATAATGCTTCTGGCGAGAAACCACCAAATACCACTGTATGCACAGCGCCGATGCGGGTACACGCTAGCATCGCGATGGCAGCTTCAGGGACCATTGGCATGTATAGACAAACCACATCACCTTTATGAACGCCTTGATCTTTTAGCGCATTCGAGAATTTACATACTTCGTGGTGCAGTTCATTAAAGGTTAAGGTTTTGTCATCAGCGGGATCGTCACCTTCCCAAATGATGGCAACCTCATCACCGCGTGTGGCTAAGTGACGATCGATACAGTTAGCAGAAACGTTGAGTGTGCCGTCTTCGAACCAGCGGATATCTACATGTCCGGTGTCGAATGAAGTACTTTTTACTTGGGTGAATGGTTTAATCCAGTCAACAATTTTACCGTGTTCACTCCAAAATCCTTCAGGATCGGAAACTGACTGCTGATACATGGCAAGATAGGTATCTTTATCCGCGTGTGTGGTCGCTTTGATATTGTCTTTAACTGGATAAACATGGACTTCACTCATTGCTTCTCTCCTTGTGAATTGAGCGATTCTTTAAACGCGAAAATAGTATTGAGGCATTTAAAGTCACATCTTTTATTATTCAAACTTTAGCCTAGTAAGCCGAAAAGCCTGAACCTAGCAATACTATAACTGTCAATCACAGCGACTATTTTCACAATTAGACTTTAGGATTAATGGGAGTGGAGTGAGATTAAAACTTGTACTGCTTAGTGTGGTAATTAACCAAATGAAGAATCAGCGATGATAAGGGAAACTCAAACTGGGTAAGTCGCCTTTGGTCAACCGAACGAAGACTAAAGCGGCAGAAATGGCATCTTGCAGCGCATCGTGTTTGTCTTGCAAAGGTAGGTCTAAGTGCTTACATATCGCATCTAAACTTAAGTCGAAGTATGCATTGGGGAGGTGTTGCTCTAATTTGTCATGGTAGATCTGGCTTACTTCAATCAGCGGGTTGGGGAGCGGAAAACCGAGTTGTTTTCGGCAAGCAAGATCGAGAATTTTCTTATCATATCGTATGTGATACCCAACAAGAGGTCGGTTACCAATGAAGTTGATCAGTTGGAGTAGCGCTTGTTTTTCATCGATACCATCTTCAAGATCTTTGTGACGAATTTTATGGATACGGACTGAACCTGAATCGAGTGACTGCGGGGCACGCAAACGGACCTCAAAAGGCTTGCTGGTAATGATGCGATTATCAATTATTTTTGTTGCTGCTATCGTGACGAGCTCAGCGCGTTTTGGGTCTAAGCTGGTGGTTTCACAATCGAGAGAGACATATTCACCTTTCGAGAGTGCCCCAAAATAGTGTTGAAATGGTGAGCCTTTGAGTTTGTAGTACCAGTAGCGTCGTTGTAGCCAGTTCATCTATGTACTCCATTAATCTCGGATTTGATAGTGATAGCCAAGGAGTTGCTTAAACTTTTTGACAACATGCAGACTATGGCGAAGTAGATCGCGTTCACTTCTATCGAGCTGTTTGAGATCAATTCTATTATGGTTATGCTGGTTGGATAGTTGTTGCCCTAAGCGTAATTTAAAGAAGAGTTTTAACGCTTCATTCAGATTATCGGCAGTTTCAGGCTCTAAGATCTTTTTATGGCGTAAGGCTTCAATACGCTCAAAGGTATTTTTATCTTCAATACCGTATTCGAGAGCGAGTGTTCGAATACCATGAACGATCGGAAAGATCCCACCACTCTTAAGATCTAAACCTTGTTTATCGCTTTTTACATTACCGAATAAGGTTAAAGGCAAAGAGAATTGCAATGCTGGTCTTGAGAAATCTTGTAAGGTGAGCATGTTGTTGAACATGATTTTATGTAAGTGTTCACTTACCGGTTTTAGTAATTCCTCGTTGCCCGCAACCGCATGAGCATCTGCGATAATAGCCAGTTTCATCACTTGTTCTGCATTGGTTGCTCTCGACCATTGCTTTAAGGTTTTCTTCCACTCTGATTGGTGTTTTACCCATTCTGGGTTGTTGACCATTACGTTTCCAGGGCAAAGCGGGTAACCAAGCTGCTGCAGGGTACGCGTTAGCTCATCCATGACCGAACTGCACTGTTCCCACTCCAGTCCGTCTTTCATGATCAGTGCATTGTCTTGATCGGTTTTTAGGATCTGTTCGCCTCGACCTTCAGAGCCAAGCACGATTAGGCAGCAGTGATCATGCAGTGCGGGTGGGACAACTAATTCAAATGCTTTTTCAATGATCTGTTCGTTGACGGCTGAGATCAGCTCCATAATAAAGCGAGTACGGATACCGTTGTTGAGCAGGCTGTCGACCAACTGACGCTGTCGATTGGATGAAATTGCCAGTTCTTCAATGCTGGTGGCTCTCGCAATACTAAGCGTGAGCACGTGTGAGTGTGTCGAAAAGGCACTTAGAATCTGCGTCATATCCAGCATGCCAACGGGTTGATTGCCATCACAAACCATCAATCGCTTCATTCTATTTCTCGTCATGGAAATCATGGCGTTAAATAAAAAATCCCCCTCTTCTACATACATTACTGGGAACGTAGCGACTTCACCGACAGGGGTATCAAGTGGTAGCCGATCAAGCATAACGGCGTGCAGCATATTAGTGCGCGTAATAATGCCATAAGGCAACGCATTTGGGGTTCTTTTCAGACGATCATCATCAGGGTTGAGCGCAATTAGTGCTGAGTCAACCGCATTGGATTTAAGGAACTGGGTAACTTGATCCAACGGCTGATCGTATTGCAGAATTCTTGGTGGATGGTAAATGTCACTGTCGACTTTAGTCAGGATGAACTCGGCGAGATTTTGTTGCTGCTGAGCCGCTTCTATTAATGCTTGTCGTTTTGAGAGATTACTATCGAAGTATGCCGCAAATTGTCCATTTTGCTGGTAAAGATCGAGGAATACTTCTTTAGGTAGCAGGTAGGAAAGCGTATCTTCAAGCGCAATATAGCTGTGGCGCGCCGTGCCTTCTATTAAGGAGCGAACGTCAAATAAGTCGTCATTGGCATAATGGGCGAATATTTCTTTACCGTCCGCAGATTGTTCTTCGACAACACCTTTAATCAATATATGTAGGTGTTTGCTTTCTTCCCCGTTACGTAAAATGGCATCGCGCCCACGGAAGTACGCAACGTCAAGTGAAGCACGCAGAGTTTTTTGTTGCATGTCATCAAGTCGGTCAAACGGGGGAGATTGCATATTGAATTTGTCTGGCATGGCATACCTTTGATTCTCAGTCGCTACTGACTAAGTGTGACAAAAATACGTAAAGGCGCTAGACGACTTTGGTCGAAGCAAAGCAAGGAAAATTCAAAGAGGAAAGAGTCTAAATCAGAATGTTCCCTTTTTATCTTCCGACTCTCGGTAGATAATGCCGCCAACTCAATATGTTGAATTAGAGGTTACCATGTTTACCCCATCGCCCTATGGCTGGATTTCTCAATATTTAATTGGTTTCTTTTTTGCCTATGGTGTTTATCTACCATTTTGGTCGTTGTGGTTTGAGGAACAAGGTGTATCGGCATCAGACATAGGTATATTAGTTGGTATGGGTTTTGCGACTCGTTGTGTTGCAAACCTAGTGCTAACACCGCGCATTCATAAAGTAGAGCACTTAATGCCTGCGTTACGAGTGTTGAGTTTTGCTGGATTGATATTTGTCGGCTTTCACTTTTTTACAGGAGGGAGCTTCTGGTTGATGGGTGTTGCCACGGTTTTATTCAACCTGTGCTGCGGACCAATTATCCCGATCTCTGATGCCATGGCGAACCATTATGGGCGTTTAAAAATGCTCGATTATGGTCGCACTCGTTTATGGGGCTCTATTGCCTTTATCGCAGGTTCGACAGTCGTGGGCTATTTGGTGTCACTGTACGGGACGGATATGATCCTCTATACGGCTTTGGCGGGAATGCTGATGTCGTTAATATTTTCGATGCGACGTATTAATCCAATGCCGATCACCGACACTCAAGAGCAAATGGTACGTCCTAAGCTCACTGAGTTACTGCGTGAAAACAGTGTTATTCGATTTTTGCTTTTGATGGCTTTAATTCAGGGAAGTCATGCTGCCTATTACAGTTTTAGTTCGATTTATTGGAAAGAGGCGGGTTATTCAGAGGCTATCATTGGTTATCTTTGGAGTCTTGGTGTGGTCTCGGAAGTACTTATTTTTGCTCTAAGCAAGCGATTATTTGTTGGTTGGAGCTTGCGTGCATTATTTTTGGTCGCATCTGTCGGAGTTATGGTTCGCTGGGGAATCACTGCCTCAACAACGGCTTTGGTCGCTTTAGTTGCGATCCAGCTATTGCACGGTGTGACGTTTGCTATTGCGCATATTGGGGCGATTCAATATATCCAAGCGTCAGGTCAAAACAGAATGGTTGCATTACAAGCGCTTTATAATGCAATTCCGTTAGGTGCATTTATCGCTCTTATGACTGCGCTAAGTGGTTGGGGGTACGAAAATTGGGGAGCGAAGGTGTTCTGGGGTATGGCTGTAATGGGCGCGATTGCTCTTTTTATTCGAGTGGAACCGAAAACTCGCGCGAATAAAGATCACGATAATAAAGCGGAGCTTGAAGCACAGAATTAACCACATCTGATTGATATTTATACACTCTGTTAGTTTAATAGAGCAAACTAGACCTAGGTGGTCATTGGCCACTTAGGTGACTAAACAAGAGTGTAAAATAAGGATATCGCATGCAAGGATGGCTGGTGATTCCCGTATCATTATTGTATCTCGGGTTATTATTCTGGATCGCATGGTATGGAGATAGACAACGTGGTTGGCTGGCAAAGTGGCGACCATGGATCTACAGTCTATCAATTGCGGTTTATTGTACCTCTTGGACTTTCTACGGCACGGTTGGGCAAGCTAGCAGCAATCCGTGGTCATTTCTTCCTATCTATGTTGCCCCCATCATTGTTTTTACTTTCGGTTGGCGAGTACTCGCTCGGCTGATCATTGTCGCCAAACGTGAACATATTACCTCTATTGCTGATTTTATCGCGGCTCGTTATGGCAAGTCTCAGGGCTTAGCTATGGTGATCACCTTGATTGCCGTGGTTGGTATATTGCCTTATATCGCCTTGCAGTTACGTGGCATTACTATGGGGTTAGAAGTGGTAGCTCCGGTGCTACAAGCTGAAGGCATGCTAGGTGGTGTGGATGTTTCTTGGTTTGTAGTAATGGCGCTGGCGATTTTCACCATGCTATTTGGTACCCGTCATATTGATAATACGGAGCATCACCGCGGTATGATGATGGCGATTGCCTTTGAATCTATCGTTAAGCTTGTTGCGTTCATGGTTGTCGGTTGTTTCATTCTGTTTATAGCCCTAAACCGAAGCGATATTGTGTTGATGGATTTGGCGGCACAGACCTATCAATCGCCTAATTGGCCAACTCTGGTCATCCACACTATTTTGACTATGATGGCGATTTTGTGCCTACCGCGACAGTTCCATACAATGGTGGTGGAAAACGAGCGACCTAAAGATCTTCATACTGCACGTTGGTTATTTCCTTTGTACCTAGTACTGATGGGGATTTTTGTCTTGCCTATTGCTTGGGTTGGGCAAGGGATGCTGTCCGGCGTGAGCGCAGATACTTATGTAATCAGTTTGCCAATGGCTGTCGGTGCTAGTGATATGGCATTGCTGGCATTTTTAGGTGGTACATCGGCGGCGAGTGGCATGGTTATTGTCTCAACTATCGCGCTCGCGATTATGGTATCTAACGATTTAGTGATGCCATTGTTGCTACGCAGAATGAAGTTAAGCAGCCGTGGTCACCGCCAGTTCTCGGGGCTGCTGTTGGTGATCCGTCGAGCGCTGATCTTGCTGCTTTTACTCGGTGCTTGGGGTTTTTACCAAGTTCTCGGTAATATCCATTCTCTTTCCGCGATTGGTTTTTTGTCTTTTGCGGCAATCAGCCAATTTGCTCCCGCCTTAATCGGTGGTATGTATTGGCGACAAGGTAATCGTAAAGGCGTCTATGTTGGGCTGCTGTTTGGTTTTACCTTATGGTTGATTACTTTGATGAACGCGACCGGTTTGCTTGCTGGTGACAGCGACAATAATATCTTGTTGTGGATAGTTGAACCGCCACTTATGTTAAGTGATATCGGCTTACAATCATCGGATTGGGGCATAGTACTTAGCTTGAGCATCAATACACTGTGCTATGTACTTATATCAATGGTCACACGAGCTAGTTTAAGTGAACGCCTGCAATCAGCCTCGTTTATCGGTACGCCGCTACCGGAAAGCGAGAACATGAGTTTGTACCAAAGCCGAGTGACGGTAGCTGAGCTTGAAATGCTTGCATCTCGATTTGTTGGTCGGCAGCGAGTTCGTAGTGCTTTCAAACAGTACTGGGGTGCTCAACGACAAACTTTGATGCCTAATCAACAAGCACCGTCGAGCCTTATTCGTCATACCGAGCGCGTGCTTGCTGGCGTATTCGGTGCCTCTTCGGCTAAGTTAGTGCTTACTTCTGCCTTGCAAGGCAGGAATATGCAACTTGAAGAGGTCGCTACCATTGTCGATGAAGCCTCTGAACTTTACGATTTTAGCCGTGGTCTGTTGCAAGGTGCGATTGAGCATATTGGACAAGGGATTGCTGTGGTTGATAAACAACTGCGGCTGGTGGCATGGAACCAAAGATATTTAGAGTTGTTCGAGTTCCCTCAGGGATTAATTCAAGTCGGTCGACCAATAGCGGATGTGATTCGTCACAATGCAGAGCAAGGCTTGTGTGGTCCCGGTAATCCAGAAGATCATGTACGTCGACGTATCTACCACTTAGATCAAGGGACAAGGCATACTTCTTCTCGCGTGCGAGCAGATGGGCGAGTGATTGAAGTGCAGGGAAACCCTATGCCTGGCGGCGGGTTTGTTATGAGCTTTACCGATATCACCGTATTCCGTGATGCAGAGCAGGCATTAAAAGATGCGAATGAGACATTAGAAGAACGTGTTCAAGTGCGTACCCAAGAGCTAGAGCGACTGAATAAACAGTTGGTTAGTGCCACTCAACGATCGGAACATGAATCACGCTCTAAATCTCGCTTCTTAGCAGCGGTGAGTCATGACTTAATGCAACCGTTGAATGCGGCGCGTTTGTTTGCTTCATCATTATCAGAGGTTGCCAAAGAGAGTGAAACTCAACAGTTAGCCCATCATATAGAAAGTGCTCTAGAAGCGGCTGAGGATTTGATTGGAGATTTGTTAGATATATCTCGTTTAGAGTCAGGAAAACTTGATGTCAATGTATATGGTTTTGCGATTAATGACGTGTTGGCAAACCTTAATGCAGAGTTTAGTGCCTTAGCTAAGCAGCAAGGAATTGAATTCAGCATGGCTCCTAGCCAATTACTTGTGCACTCGGATCCCAAGTTATTACGCCGCGTAGTACAAAACTTTTTAACCAATGCCTTTCGCTATAGCCCTAAAGGTAAGGTGGTTCTTGGTGTTCGTCGAGTTGCTGGAGAAGTTCGGATTGAAGTGTGGGATAACGGCGAAGGTATCAACCAAGATAAACAACAAGAGATCTTCGAAGAGTTCAATCGTGGTAGCCAAGTTCGCTCAGATCAAGGTTTAGGATTAGGGTTGGCAATATCGAAAGGAATCGCAAATGTTCTCGGGCATCAGATTTCAATGCGCTCATGGCCGGGAGAAGGTAGTGTATTTTCTATTAGCTTGAAACGAGCATCGGAGGTGGCGCCTCAAGTGATAGCTTCACCAATACAAGCGGTGTCGGATCTTAGTCATATTAAAGTACTGTGTGTTGATAATGAAACCGATATCCTAATCGGTATGGAACAACTGTTAGCCCGCTGGGGATGTGATGTTCGTTGCGCGACAGATATTGTAGAAAGCTTGAAAGCGATCGATGAGGCATGGGTTCCGGATGTGATTTTGTCAGACTATCGACTTGATCATGGTCGTACTGGATTAGAAATACTACAGCAATGTCGATTACGTTTAGGGGATAGTTTTATTGGTGTGATCATCAGTGCTGATCGTACGCCGGATATGCTTGATGGTATTAAATCTAATGGATTTAGCTTTATACCCAAGCCAGTTAAACCATTGAAGTTAAGGGCGATACTCAATCGTATCGCCTAAGTTCTGATTTGGATTTATTCGCTTAGGAGTGTTTCATACTTAATGAAAGCGGTTTGGGTGTCACCATAATAAAGTATGCCATCTGCTTGAATCGCAACACGTAGCCAACTCTCTTCAGAAGCCGGTGCTGGTAGAGTGATATACCAATGTTTACCATCGTTACTGCTAGACTGCATATCAATCGGCTGTGCATTATTTTCAGGGTTATCAACTAAAGACAACTTGATGCCCTCAAGAGGAAAAGCAGAAGATAGAGACAGCTCAAGTTGATTACTGGTGAGTTTTTCAGAGCGGAATTGCACTTTAAACTCGCCATTTTCCATATCACATAAACCACTGGTATAACGGCAATTTGATTTACTACGTAGTTTGTAGTCTTGCCCTTCTTTGGCCGCATGTGGCTTCTCACTCAAAGCCATATCTGTCCCCACATAGGCAATAATTGACAGTACAGGGGCAATCAACAGGGCAATGATAATGTGCTTGTTTTTGAACATAGGGCTTCCTTGCTACTACGACTTAAGGGATTTGGGGCAATCACTATAATTAATGGCTCATGGTAAAAGCGTTTACTTTTAAGCCATTAGTTATACAGACTGTGCTTTACAAAATCTAAGATAAACAGTGTTTTTGGAATAAAAAAGCCCCCGCAGGGGCTTTTGTGGTTTGCGTTAGATTTTAGTGGTCAATGGCGTCACTTACACCAGCTGGAACACGTACGTGTTCGACTAAATCTTTCACTTCTTGTGGAGTCTCTGCAGTCACTTTAGATACAGCGAATGCCACGATGAAGTTGAATAGTGCACCAATTGCACCGAATGCGTTTGGTTCAATGCCTAGGAACCAGTTGCTACCCCAGCTTTCTAGGAATTTCCAATCAGCAACGAATAGAATGCCTTTGTGTTGGAAAACATAGAATAGAGTAATACTGATACCGGTGATCATACCTGCAATTGCGCCTTCTTTATTGATGTTCTTACTAAAGATACCCATCATCAAGGCAGGGAATATTGAGGACCCTGCCAGGCCGAATGCCAGAGCCACCGTACCAGCGGCAAATCCCGGCGGATTGAGCCCTAAGTAGCCAGCGACCGCAATTGCCACCGCCATGGCTATCCGACTGGCGAGCAGTTCTTTCTTCTCAGAAATATTGGGATTTATTACGCCTTTGATTAAGTCGTGGGATATCGCCGAGGATATCGCCAACAATAGACCTGCTGCGGTTGATAGTGCTGCTGCTAGACCACCGGCTGCGACAAGCGCGATTACCCAGTTAGGCAATTTCGCTATCTCAGGGTTCGCTAGTACCATGATGTCACGGTCCACTTTCAGCTCGTTAGTTTCAGGGCTTGATGTGTACTCGATCAGACCATCGCCATTTTTGTCATCAAATCCAAGTAGACCTGTTTTCTCCCAGTTCTTGAACCAATCAGGACGCTCGTCATAAGCAAGGTGCTGACCTGGAGCAGGGTTAACCGTGTCCATTAGATTCAAACGAGCCATAGCAGATACAGCTGGTGCCGTTGTATACAAGATGGCAATAAAGAATAGTGCCCAACCTGCTGACGTACGAGCATCACGCACTTTAGGTACCGTAAAGAAACGGATAATTACGTGGGGTAGACCTGCTGTACCGATCATTAGTGACAGCGTGTATACGAACATGTTTAGAGTGTCACCCCGGACTTGTGTCGTGTATTCACTAAACCCGAGCTCAGTGACCACTTGGTCGAGCCGGTCGAGCAGATAGACATCGGTTCCGGATATGGTACTCCCTAAACCAATTTGAGGAAGTGGGTGACCAGTAAATTGCAGAGAGATAAAGATTGCTGGAATAGTGTAAGCAAGAATGAGTACGCAATACTGGGCAATCTGCGTGTACGTAATACCTTTCATGCCGCCCATTACCGCGTACATAAATACGATACACATACCGATCAAGAGACCTGTAGAGTAATCAACTTCTAGGAAGCGACCAAATGCAACACCAACGCCTTTCATTTGACCGATAACGTAAGTTACCGATGCGATGATAAGACAAATTACCGCTACAATACGTGCTGTATTTGAGTAGAAACGCTCACCAACAAACTCTGGAACTGTGAACTTACCGAACTTACGTAGGTAAGGAGCCAGTAAAAGAGCAAGCAGTACGTAACCACCTGTCCAACCCATTAGGAATACAGAACCGCCGTATCCCATGAAGGCAATTAAACCCGCCATCGAGATAAATGATGCTGCCGACATCCAGTCAGCCGCTGTCGCCATGCCGTTAGCTATTGGGTTTACGCCACCGCCAGCAACATAGAACTCTTTAGTTGAGCCTGCACGAGCCCAAATTGCGATACCTATGTAGAGGATAAAGGTCGCCCCTACAACTAGGTAAGTGATTGTTTTCAAATCCATCTGAGCTACTCCTTACTCATCTACATTAAATTCGCGGTCGATTTGACGCATCTTCCACGCATAGTAGAAAATGATCCCTAGGAAGGTATAGATGGATCCTTGTTGAGCAAACCAGAAGCCAAGTTTGTAGCCACCAAGTTGAAATTGGTTAAGCACATCAACAAATAAGATGCCACAGCCAAAAGATACGACAAACCAAACAACCATTAAGCGGATCATTAGTTTTACGTTTCTTTCCCAATAGGCTTTGGCTCGTTCCTGACTTTCAAATGCCATTGCCGTCTCCTTACGCATGTTTGTTGTTAAGAAAATGTTTCACGATTTACAATAGCAGTGACGTGACAAGATCTCTTTTCAACTTTAGTCGGCAATGATTTTTGATAAAGGCGCTAAAAAACAATCACTTGTACGGATAGGGTGTGATTGTATGATGTTAATAATGTGTTAACTAAGCCGAAGGTCTAATGCTGTCGCACGAGGAATGGTGGTTAGATCACACAAAATAGAAGTCGCGAACTCCCATCATAAGATTATTTAAAGCAACAGCAGCCAAGATAAGCCCCATAACGCGGCTAATAATGGCGGCACCCACGTTACCGATCACCTTATGAATATGACTTGCAAGCAACAAAAATAGCAGAGTAATGATTAGAACGCTGAGCATGACGCTGGCGGTAATCGCTTGATCAACTAACGAGTAACGATGGTTGTCAGTAAGCATCACTATAGCCATCATTGCACCAGGTGAGGCAATCGAAGGCATCGCAAGTGGATAAACGGCAAGGTCTGATAGTTCAGAGTGGCTTAGATCTTGGGAGAGCTTTTGCTCTTGCTCCGGTTTACTTTCGCCAAAGATCATAGTCAATGCGAATAGCAAGAGTACTAATCCGCCAGCGGCTTGGAACGCAGGTAGGGGGATCTGCATTGCTTCAAGTAATAATTGTCCTGCAACTAAGAAGAACAGTAACAATCCAGTGGCGATTGCGACCGCTTTTAGTGCAACGACTCGGCGTTGTTTTGCCGATAAGTGTTGGGTTTGTGATAGGTAAACAGGTACGCTTCCGACAGGGTCAATAACAGCCCAAAGAACAACAAATTGTGTTAATACGATACTAAGCAAAGTAAGCTCCCAGAGTTAGGGGTAGTCATGCTAGATACGTGCTAAATCACATTCAAATGCCACACAAATGGCTATCAGCAATGATAGCATTCACGCGAAATGGAACGGCGACTTACCTAGATGAATAACAGAGGGATGGGAGTTTAATAACACCACCTTAATCAGTTTAGCATACGGAAAATGACGAAAAGTTAGTTCAATGTTAATTATACATTCGGTTCAAGCTGCTGTAGTAAAATTACCGCTTGAGTGCGGTTCTTAACCCCAAGTTTTCGGAAAATAGCGGTCATGTGCGCTTTGATTGTTGCTTCTGAAACATGGAGCTCATAAGCAATTTGCTTGTTGAGTAAGCCATCTGACAACATACCGAGTACTTTGTATTGCTGCGGCGTTAAAGAGGATATTTTCTCAGCCAGATCAGTGCACGCTGCATTGTTGGTAATCGATCCTTCTGGGAAAAAAGGTTCGCCACCGAGGACTTGATTCAATGCACTGATAAGTTCACGCATATCACTCGATTTTGGAATAAAGCCAAAAGCACCATGACTTTTAACTTGTGTAACGACGGATGGCTCTTCACTTGCTGATACCACCACAATCGGTAAATCGGGGTGCTCGGCTCTCAAATGAATTAGCCCCGACATGCCATTTGCACCAGGCATTTTTAGATCAAGTAACAACAGGTCAGGATCGGGCTCCTTTTCCAACAATGCCAACAGGGCTTCTAGTGAATCAGCCTCAAGTAGATTCGCTCCGCTAATCGCCATATGGATAGATTGAAACAGTGCGTTTCTGAATAGTGGGTGGTCGTCAGCAATAATAATGGTGTAAGTCGAATCCATGACGTTAATCACTTATTGTTATTTGGTTAATAGAATTATTGTTCCGTTTGCGTTATTGAACAATGTTTGTACGCTAAAAGTCTGAACTAAATCGACTTTTGTCTTAGAAATAAAAAAGCCCCAGAAGATTCTGAGGCGGTATTCACAGGGTTTGACATTACAGCTGATGGGTTTTTAAGTGCTCAAGAAAATTTGGCGCATCCATAAATCCGGTAATTCGCGCGTTAACAATGTGTTCACCGTTAGCATCCCAGAACTCAATGGTTGGTAGACCCAGAACATTGAGCTTTTGTAGCAACGCAATATCGGTCATTTCGTTTTTAGTGACATCAGCTTGGAGTAGAACAAAATCTTGCAGCTTTGCTTCTACGTCTGCGGCATGAAAGGTGTACTTCTCAAATTCTTTACATGCGACACACCAATCGGCGTAGTAATCGAGCATGACTGGTTTTCCGGCTAATTTGGCGGCTGATAGCTGCTGTTCGAGATCAGTTACCGTGCTGACTTTAATAAACTCAATCGAATGTTGAGAAATTTGTTGTTGTGGATTAAACCAATAATTCAGCAGTGGTTGCGCAGAAGCGAATAGACCTAATACTGCAATGATACCCACAGTGCTTTGTTTCCAACCACCAAAGTCGAGATTGTTTTTAATATGGTACAGCCACCCAAATGCGGCTAAACCTAACAATGACCAAAGTGCGGTAGCCCATATTTCTGGCAGAATACGTTCAAGTAAAAAGATAGGAGCAGCAAGTAAAACAAAGCCAAACAGCACTTTTACTTTGTCCATCCATCCTCCCGCTTTCGGTAGTAGCTTGTTACCAAACACCGCTGCAAGCATCAGAGGAATACCCATACCCAGCGCGAGCGCGTACAAGGCAACTCCACCTGTGAGTAGGTCACCACTTTGTGCTACATAGAGTAAAGCACCAGATAATGGTGCGGTGGTACATGGCGAGCAAACTAAGCCTGAAATTGCGCCCATTGCAAATACGCCAGTGTTATTGCCACCTTGGTGCTTATTGCTTAAACCATTAAGCCAAGTTTGCACGCTAGAAGGAAGTTGCAAGGTATAAGCGCCAAACATAGACAGAGCAAGGGTGATAAACATGATACTCAAGCCGATGAGCACATAAGGATGCTGCATTGCCGCTTGAAATTGCATGCCAGCGGAAGCGACGACTAAACCGAGTAAGGTGTAGGTCAGGGCCATTCCTTGTACATAAATAAACGATAATCCCAGAGCTCGGCGGTGAGTCAATTTACCGCTACCCAATACGATGCTGGTCAGAATTGGGTACATCGGCAGTACACATGGCGTGAAGGCTAAACCAATACCCAGAGCGAGAAATAGCAATGGAGTCCACCAATTGTCCCCTAGCTTATCAGCCAGATTGGTCTCTTTAGAGATCGTAGTATCTTCGCTTGGCGCTTTTATGACGGATTTTTGTTCGCCAGAGAAAGGGTCAATGTCAATGATTCGAGTTTCTGGTGGGTAGCAAAAACCAGCCTTAGCGCAGCCTTGGTATTGAACAATTAGGCGTGCCCCAGATTGGTATTGCTCTAGAGGAACTTCGACAAAAAGTGGCTCGGTATAAATATGAACGTCACCAAAAAATTCATCTTTGTGTGGTTGACCATCTCGCATGGTTAAACCGCCAAGAGTGACGTTCTCAGCACTGACAGAAATTCGTTCTTGATAGAGGTAGTAATCATCTTTTACCTGCCAGTCGAGAAAAACTCGATCTCCTTGCTGGAAGTGATTAAACGTAAACGCCTCATCAACGGGGACAAAACGATTGTTATCACTGGCAAAGCTTGGTGTGTTTGAATTGTTGTCAAACAACGCCATTGCAGGTGTCGTTATGACACTAAGACATAGAATAAATAGAGTAAAAACTGCGCGCATACAAACATCACTTAAATTAACTTGAGGGTATTTTATACCCAATTTGGGGCATTTATCTCGTGCTCGATAAATATTTGCTCTGGTTGATCGAAGTCGAGACTTGATAAGACAGGAAAAACAAACAATTAGTTTCAAACTAAATTAATTCTTTGGTTATGGTTGTTCGGTAATGCTTGAGTGGTGGTGATTGTGTGAAGGGAATAAAAAAGGCGCCGAAGCGCCTATCTAACAAAAGAATTAAATCACCATGCCACCGAAGGTAAAGCCAAGTGCTACTGCTGATGAAATCGTAACCACCCCCGGAATGAAAAAGGGATGGTTGAATACATACTTACCAATACGGGTTGAACCGGTATCATCCATCTCAACAGCCGCAAGCAACGTTGGGTAAGTAGGTAACACAAATAACGCACTCACCGCAGCAAACGAAGCCACCGCAGTGAGAGGCGCTACGCCAATTGCTAAGGCGGCAGGCATCAGCGCGACAGTAGTTGCGCCTTGTGAGTAAAGCAGCATCGAAGCAAAGAACAGCACCAATGCGAGCATCCATGGGTAGTCGGCAAGCAGTTCACTTGCGATCTCTTTAATCCCATCAACGTGCGCATTAACAAACGTTGCCCCTAACCATGCCACACCAAGCACACAAACACAGGCTGTCATACCTGAGCGGAAGGTACCTGCTGCCGGAATTAGGTTAGCATCGATCTTCGTTGTGAGTACGATGATCGCTGCTGCTGTCAGCATCACTGTCATGATTGCTTCATTTCGCCCTAGAGCTGGGTTTTCAATCAAGCCGATTGAGTTGGAAATAGCCGCTGCGTAACAAACGACAAATGCAATGGCAGCTAAAAAGATATATGTCGCTCTTTTTGCTGTTGGCAATAATACACGCTGCTCTTCGCTAGCTAGCTTGATCAAACCTTGCTCTAAGCGTTGTTGATAAATTGGGTCATCTTTAAGATCGCGTCCCATAAAGTTAGCAACAAACGCGCCGATCATGCAGGCAATAAATGTGGTTGGAATACACACTGCAAGCAGGGTTAAATAGTCAACACCTACCGGTGCCAGCATAGCTGAAAAAGCTACCACCGCAGCGGAAATCGGTGATGCAGTAATGGCAATTTGCGAGGCAATAACGGCGATGGAAAGTGGACGAGAAGGACGAACACCTTGACCTTTTGCGACTTCAGCAATAACGGGTAAAGTTGAAAAAGCGGTGTGTCCTGTCCCAGCCATTAATGTCATCAGGAAGGTAACAATTGGCGCGTAGAAGGTGATTCGCTTAGGGTTTTTGCGTAAGAAGTTTTCCGCGACTTGTACCAACCAGTCCATACCGCCGGCAACTTGCATTGCTGCTATTGCAGTAATGACTGACATTATGATTAAAATAACATCCACCGGAATGTAAGCTTGACTGGTAGGTACACCTAATCCCAGTGATAAGGCGATAACCCCAGCACCGCCAGCAAAGCCAATTCCAATCCCACCAATTCTTGCTCCTATAAATATAAAGAGCAGAACGACGAACAGTTCGACTGCTACCATAGAAAGACCCTCGTTTATTTTGTTTTATTTCATGGTGATAGCTGCCTGCAAGAAAAATGAGCAAGAAAAGCTTTGAGAACACCATTACTTTAGTTTAGTCGCCAAATGATGGCGTAAAAAAAGGGTCCGCTTGGGACCCTTGTAGTAATCGTTATTCGTAACGCTTGGCTTTATACGTTGGATGCATGAAGTTTTCAACGCAAAGAATGTCATCCAGCTCTTCTGCGGTTAATAATCCACGGTCCAAGACGACTTCTCGTACACTTTTACCCGTTTCAGCACAGATTTTACCTACTATGTCTCCTTCATGGTGACCAATATATGGGTTCAAATAAGTGACAATACCGATAGAGTTGTAAACGTAGTTCTCACAGACTTCTTTATTCACTGTGATGCCGTCAATACACTTATCTCGTAGATTGACACACGCATTGTGTAGTAGCGAGATAGACTCGAACATACATTGCGCGATGACGGGTTCCATGACATTTAGCTGTAACTGACCGCCTTCTGCTGCAAATGATATAGTCGTGTCGTTACCCAATACTTTGAAACAAACTTGGTTCACCACTTCTGGTATTACGGGGTTTACTTTCGCAGGCATGATCGAAGAACCGGCTTGAAGCTCAGGAAGGTTCAATTCATTTAGCCCCGTACGAGGACCAGAAGACAGTAGACGTAGGTCATTACAGATTTTAGATAGCTTAACGGCAAGGCGCTTTAATGCACCGTGTGTCATTACATAAGAACCGCAGTCAGAAGTTGCTTCGATCAAGTCTTCTGCTGGTACTACATCTATACCAGTAACTTCAGCAAGGTGCTTCACGGCAAGTGCTTGGTATCCGGTTGGTGCGTTAAGACCCGTACCGATAGCTGTCGCACCTAGGTTGATTTCAAGCAACAGTTTTGATGTGTAGTCCAGTACACGAATCTCTTCGTTTAATGTGACAGCCCAAGCGTGGAATTCTTGTCCAACAGTCATAGGCACAGCGTCTTGAAGCTGTGTACGACCCATTTTCAGCACGCCTTTGAATTCTTGCGCCTTCAGTTCAAATGCACCTTTCAGGTATTCAATTGCGTCCATCAATTTATGCACGCTGTTGTAAACAGCAATACGGAAACCGGTTGGGTAAGCACAGTTGGTGGATTGGCTTTTGTTTACATGATCATTTGGGTTAACAAATTGATATTGACCTTTCTCTTTGCCCATTAATTCTAGAGCAAGGTTGGCAATCACTTCGTTGGTGTTCATATTAACAGAAGTGCCGGCACCGCCTTGATAAACATCTGATGGGAATTGATCCATGCACTTTCCTGTTTCAAGGATCAAATTACATGCTTGGATGATGACATCAGCAACATCTTTTGGAATCGCACCGAGCTCTTTGTTTGCGAGAGCGGCTGCTTTTTTAGTCATCACCATGCCATGTATAAATTCAGGCACGTCAGAAATAGTTGCGTGAGAAATGTTGAAATTTTCGATAGCGCGTAGAGTGTGGATACCGTAATACGCGTCTGCCGGAACATGACGTTGACCTAATAGATCTTCTTCGATACGAGTGGCTGTGTTAGCTGATGTAGCTTCTGATAGGGTAGCCATAGGTGGATCCTTAAAGAATTATTTGAAATTAAGCTTGGTTTAATCGCCAATTCTGTAATTAAAGAATCCATTCGCCAGAAAGCTTGGCTGAAAATCCGTCCCGACTTTATGTAGCACATATTACTGGACCCAGTTCATTACACATAGTGGCTGGATCACTATTTACATCAAAGGAATGAAAATTTTATCATTCCTTTGATGTGGTCCATTTTAGTGCTTGGTACATGTTACGCGGAGTGATGATCAATCGATGTGATATTGTTAATACCATGCGCAATAACGCAGTTTCTTCCTGCTTGCTTAGCGCTATACAAGGCGCGATCAGCCAGTTCAAAGCTTTCTTTCCAATGTGGTCCAATTTCGACCAGACCCACGCTAATGGTTAAAGGGTACTCGGACCATTCAGTGATCTGTTGTTTGACGCGCAACATTAACTGTAGTGCATTTTCAGGGGTAATATGTTGAATGATCATAGCGAATTCATCGCCCCCAATTCTGCCGATGGAGTCACTATCACGTAGTACTTGTTGGAGTTTGCTTGCGACATGCAAAATTGCTTTATCGCCAAACGCGTGCCCTTGGTTGTCATTTATTGATTTGAAATCATCGATATCTATGAAAGCAAGGCAACTCGTCGGGTGATGCTGATAACGAGCTACTAGTCGAGATTGATTGGCGAGCAAGGTTTCAAATTTGGCTTTATTCCATAGTTTTGTCGCACTGTCGCACTCGCTTAATGTTTGCAATTCAGCAATACGTTGGCAGTGAGCGCTGATATCAGTGAAGGAATGGACGAAATAGTGAGGATTAGACTGCTGCGTAGTGAGTGGCCGTATTTCCACTTCGCAACTTACCAGTTGCTGATTCGCAGTACAAACTTCTAGACTCCCTTTCCAATAGCGATGTAGCTCTAACGTTTTTTGTAAATTACCCAAAGAGATAGGTAGCTGTTGTAACTGGTTCAATTTCTCTCCCAGTAACTGCTCATGTTGAAATCCAGTTAGCTCGATATAGCGGGCATTAGCTCTGAGAATATTGAATTTACTATCAGTAAGGACTATGGCGTTACTGCTTTCTAATAATAAGTTGGTAAAAGCATGGTTAATTTGTCCCCGGCGATAGATATCAAACATCACGGCACTCATGCACGCTAACATACCTAGAGCAAACCAAATAATACCCACTTCAAGCATCAACAAATCAAGTGATGCTGCCGAGGTTTGTGAAAGTAGAGATTGGGGGTAGAGGGTAATAAGAGTTAGGTTCTCAATGCTACCTAATAGAGGTGTTTTGATGCTCTGATAGACATAAAGTCCTTCTTTTGCCAGGTAGGCTCCAGAGTGTGGCTGAGTTTGAATTTGTCGCCACATGTCCGGATTTTCTTTTGTTAATTGAAAGCCTTGCCGCTCATCAATAAGGTGACCAAATAGCTTGTGTTGGTCAGAGCTTAGTACATAGAAGCCTTGCTGGTTGATAAAATGGACCGGAAGTTGCTGAGTGTTTTGTGTGATGTCATCAATCAATTGCAATACATCCAAGTTGGCAATGAAGTAGCCAAGGCGTTGTATGTTTCCTTTTTGCTGCTCATCAATAGGATGGATGATCCTGAAACCCGCTTTATAAGGGATAATAAGCTTAGTATGTTCGTACTCTAAGTCGATGCCAATATATCCAACTTGATTGGATGTGAGCTTCTGACTAATTAAAAAGTAGTCTCTATGGGACTTGTTTTGTAGTTGCTCAGGAGGAACTACAAAAGGGTGTTCACTGCCATGAGGGTAGTCGACACGGATGATTTCCTGACCTTTCCCATCAATAAAACGCAGTTGGTCAAAACGAGAGGAGTTGAGTGATGAAATGTACCATTGCTTTTCTAGATAGCTTTTTAGCTTTGGGTCTTGATAGCGAGCAAAATCATATAAAAGTGAAGAATGACCAATCTCATAAATAGTTTGATTGATCTCTGTGTAGATTCTATTGGCTCTTTCATCCACATATGACAAAAACTGCATACCTTGAGTTTGCAGTTGAGTATGCATCTCGTCTTGTGTTTTTGAACTTACGTACCAATAGTAGAGCAGCGGGATCAGTGTTAAGCCTAACCACAAGACCAGCATATTTTTGCTAATACGCAGTAGTCTTTTCATTTTGATGTATCACTCGCGATTACCTTTTATACCGTAGACCATTCTAAATTAATTTGCTAGTCACGATTCCTAACATTTCGCTATCAGAAACTATTGTGGCAAAGCGAGGTTAGCGCTAATGTGTGCTTAACAAAGGAGGGCTTGTGTTTCCTATCTTATTATTACTGTTTATTGTAGTACCAATTGTCGAGATTGGCCTATTTATTCAAGTGGGCGGATTTCTAGGTTTATGGCCAACGATTGGCTTGGTTGTGATTACCGCATTTGCTGGAGCATCGCTCGTACGTAGTCAAGGTTTACAGACTTTGATGAGCGTACAAAATCGAATGCAACAGGGTGAGCTACCAGCGCAGCAGATCTTTGAAGGTGTGATGTTAGCAGTTGCCGGTGTGCTGCTGTTAACTCCGGGTTTCATGACTGATGCATTAGGTATGTTAGTGCTCTTACCTGCGCCACGCGCGGCGATTGCCAAGTATTTGATGAGCAAGATGGTAGTGAAATCCGTTGGTGGTGGTTTCCATGGCGGCTTTAGTAACCAAGGTGGTTTTGGTCAAGATCCGTTCCAGCGTAACCCATTCGATCAGAGTGGTAATAACGGTGACACCTTCGAAGGTGAATATGAACGAAAAGATGATGACAACGATCACAACAAACTAAACTAATAAGGGGCGCTGAAGCGCCCCTTTTTCTACCTATCTGCTTCCTAAACTTGTTTTTATTGAGTTTGGCTAAAGGTTATAGCGTGCCTTCAAAACCCATTTGACGCCAAGCTTCATAGGCAATAATTGCGACGGCATTGGATAGATTAAGGCTGCGCGCATCTGGCATCATTGGAATGCGAACACGTTGTTCCATTGGCAAACTCTCAATCAACTCAGCTGGTAAGCCACGCGTCTCTGGACCAAACAACAATACGTCACCGTTTTGGAATTGAGCATCGACATGATGACCGGTGGTTTTTGTGGTGCAGGCAAAAATGCGGAACTCACCTTCACGCTCATCATGCAAATAGTCTAAAAACGCTTGCAGATTTTTGTGGCGTTTTACTCGCGCTAAATCGTGATAATCAAGACCTGCTCGACGTACTTTTTTCTCTTCTAAATCAAAGCCTAGTGGTTCGATCAAGTGTAAGTTGGCGCCGCAGTTGGCACACAGACGAATAATGTTGCCAGTATTTGGCGCAATTTCAGGTTCGTATAGAGCGATATCAAACATGGAGTCAAATTGTATCAATGAGAAAATTGAGTTTGAGTATAACAGGATGATTTAGTTGGCGGGATAGATAAAGGTAATTTAGCGGCGGAATACAGCCACCGCCAAATACGGCATTATTACTTATTGGCAGATATTGCCGCTGTGTAATTGTCTGTGACGGCATCCCAGTTGACGACATTCCACCAAGCTTCAATGTACTCAGGGCGACGGTTTTGGTAATTAATGTAGTAAGCGTGTTCCCACACATCTAACGCGAGAATGGGCTCGCCCTGCGTTGCTGCCACGTCCATCAAAGGATTATCTTGGTTAGGTGTTGATATTATTTCGAGTTGACCATTTTTCACCACTAACCAAACAAACCCGGAGCCAAAGGTGTTGATGGCGGCTTGTACAAACTGCTCTTTGAATGAATCAAAATCATTGAAGGTATCGTTGATCACTTGACCAAGTTCCCCTTTTGGTTGTCCTCCACCATTTGGACTCATGCAGTTCCAATACAAAATATGGTTGTAGTAACCGCCGCCATTGTTACGTACTGCAGCTGGGAGTTTCGAAATATTAGCAAAAATCTCTGACAAACTTACTTGTTCTAAATCGCTGCCGGCGATGGCAGCAATAAATTTATCGTAATAAGTTCGATGGTGTTTACTGTAATGAACTTCCATTGTCTTCGCGTCAATATACGGCTCTAGTGAATGGTAAGCGTAAGGAAGTTCGGGAAACAAATGCGACATAGTATATCCTCCATAAATACAGGATTACTTTAAATGATAATGAGATGAATTATCAACTGTATAATTGTAAGGTTATTCAAGTTCATCATTCGATAAGTCACTATTCATAGAGTAACGGTAAGCAGATCGTCACCCTCAATCCGCCTAAATGACTGCGAGTCGCCTCAATCGTACCGCTATGTTGGCGTACCGCGCTTTGTGTAATAGCCAGCCCAAGTCCAGTGCCGCCACTGACTCGATCTCTTGCCGTAGAAACCCGATAAAATGGTCTAAAGATCGCTTCGAGTTCTTCTTCTGGAACGCCTTCTCCATTGTCATCCACTTGAATGATCACTTGTTCTTGATCAGCTCTAATTTCGACTTCGATTTGGTTTTTACCGTAGTGGATGGCATTACGAACAATATTGTCTAAAGCACTCATGAGTAATTTAGGCTTACCTGATATGGTTCTGTCTGGGATCGCGGAGTAATGGAGTGCCTTACCTGTTTGCTCTGCTTCAAACTTAGCATCACTCAAAATCGCTTCCCATAAACTAGAAAGTGGTTGCTGCTCGCGGTCAGTATGGCTGTCGAGCTGCATGCGTGAGAGTTCCAATAACTCACTGATCATTTGCTCTAATCGCTGTGCTTCCGTATCAATTCGGCTCAGCTCTTGGCTTTCACCTTGTTTGCGTTTTGCCAATGCCGTTGCCATACGTAAGCGAGTTAAAGGGGAGCGTAGCTCGTGCGATATATCAGAGAGTAACCGCTGTTGTCCGGAAATCATCTGATTTACATCTTGAACCATTTGGTTGAATGCTGTTCCCGCTTGGCGAAATTCTGAGGTGCCTTTTTCAAGGTTAGGGTCCACGATGAACTCGCCTTTTGCTACGCGTTTTGCGGCGCGTTCAAGGCGACGAGCGGGTTGGCTCAGCGCCCATGCAAGCCAGAGTAATAGTGGAGTGCTTACTAGCATCACAGCGAATAAGAGTTGGAATGGTTTATCAAATAACTTCAACAAGAAAGGAGGGGGCTGATCCCACTTGAACGCTAGGTACATGTGCAGCGGTTGCTCCGCTAAAGTGACAGCAACAGGTCCCGCTATCATAAAGTGACCATAGAGACGTTGTTTAGGTTGATTATCGGATTCAATATTGGAGATTAGGTTTTGTAGCGCTCGCACTTTGAAGTTGCGATGTTTTTGCAAACTTACAATATTGCCATCTAAATCGGTAAGGAAATAACGAGGCTTGGGATCGCGAGATGAGGGGCGATCAGCATCAATACGACGCAACAGGCGCTTAAAATCTGTTTCGCCTTGATAGCGATTTTCCACATGTGATGCAAATCGTTGCATTTTTTCTAAGCTATTGGCTGGAATGGTGTGTGGCTTTCTCGGATCAAGATGTGGCAGTGTGAGCACAGCTATGAGTACCAACAACATCGTTAGCCAAAAAATGGCAAAAATTCGCCCATATAGACTGGTAAAACGCGGAAAGCGCATTAATCTTCCTCCACCAACAAATAACCACGTCCACGCAGTGTTTTTATGCGGGGTTTTCCATCCGTGCGCTCGGGCAGTTTTTTACGCAGGTTAGAAACGTGCATGTCAATCGCGCGATCAAAAGCGGCGAGACGTTTACCCAGTACATCAAGGCTGAGTTCTTCTTTAGTTACGGTTACACCAGGGTTGACAACAAAGTGGCTCAATAACGCAAATTCAGTGGTGGTGAGATCAATTAGCATACCTTGACAGTATGCTTCTTGTTTGCCCGGATATACGGTTATATCTTGATACTCCAGACTGTCGCTTGTTTTGCTATTGCTAGGTAATTGGGTACGGCGTAAGACTGCACGGATACGGGCAAGCAGTTCACGATCACTAAATGGCTTAGGTAAATAATCGTCGGCTCCTAATTCCAAACCAATAACGCGATCAATTTCCTCGCCTTTTGCCGTTAGCATCAAAACTGGTGTTTCCCATTTATCACGAATTCGCTTGAGGGTTTCGGTACCATTGAGCTTTGGCATCATGACGTCGAGTAAAATAAGGTCAATCTCTTTACTTAGCGCTGCTAATCCTGCTTCACCATCATTGGCTTCAGATACAACGAAGCCCTCAAAGCTGAGTACTTCTTTGAGTAGGCCTGTTAATTCAGTATCGTCATCAATCAATAAGATATGTGCCATGCTATGCCCTTTGTATGCTAGGTACACTAATTATATTACTGATTATTCTGAGTAAGCATTAGTGTAATTTTTCCTCTTTACGTATCTTTACGCTCTCTAGACGTCAATTTACCTCCCAGCCACTAATCTATGTTTAAGCGCTGCAAAGGCAGCCTGACTAATACACTTAAAAGGTAAATATTATGAAAACTGTTAAGAAACTTGTTTTGGTTGCGGCGGTTGTACCATTGGCTTTTGCTTCAGCAAGTGCATTTGCATTTGGTGGCAAGGGCGAGCATCGCGGCGGTCACTGTCAAGGTGGAATGGATCGCGGCGTGATGAAGCAGTTGGATCTAACTGATGAGCAAAAAACGCAATTCAAAGACATGCGCGAAGCTAATCACCAAGAGATGAAAGCGAACTACGATGAACGCCAAGCAGTGCGTAGAGCGCATCATGAGAAGGTTCAGCAATTAGTTCTAGCTGAGAATTTTGATCAAGCAGCAGCGAATGACCTGGCGAAACAGATGGTCGATAAACAAAGCGAACGCAAAGTTAAAATGCTGGAGAAACAGCATAAAATGCTCAACATTCTGACGCCAGAGCAAAAGACCAAGTTTGTTGAATTGAGTCAGGAGCGCATGGATAAATGTGCCGAGAAACGCAAAAATCGTAATTAAGATAACTAAGTTAATACAAGGCAGCCATTGGCTGCCTTGTCGATTTTCGTATTCACTGGTTATAATTGCCACATCATAGATGACGAATAAAGTGCAATGAAACAGGATTATGGAAAGCTCGTTACGCTAGCGGCTTGGGCTGCGACACTGGTTGCTACCTTTTTATTAATTATTAAGCTGGTTGCTTGGTGGGTCACTGGCTCAGTCAGTTTGCTAGCTTCGTTGATTGACTCGGTACTCGATATTGCGGCGTCGGTGGTCAATTTAGTCGTTATTCGCTTTTCTCTTCAACCTGCTGATAAAGAACACCGTTTTGGGCATGGTAAAGCTGAATCACTTGCAGCACTTGCACAAGCAATGTTTATTTCAGGATCGGCAGTCTTTCTTATTCTTAATGGTATCGAACGTTTCTTTAGACCTCATGAACTGCAATCACCGGAGTTAGGTGTGTATGTCAGTTTCTTTGCCATTGTCGTTACCTTCGCTTTAGTGCGGTTCCAAAAAAGTGTAGTACGCAAGACTGGCAGCCAGGCGATTGCCGCCGACTCTTTACATTATCAAACTGATTTATACATGAATGCTGCGATTATGGTGGCGTTGGGTTTGAGCTGGGTAGGTATTGGTCAAGCTGATGCTGTGTTTGCGGTGGCTATTGGTATTTATATATTGTTCAGCGCGTTTAAAATGGTGAGTGAAGCAGTACAAACCCTATTGGACCGCGAGTTGCCAGAAGAGGAGCTGATGGAGATCAAAAAAATCTGCTCACAAGTCGAGGACGTATTGGGTGTACATCAATTAAGAACACGCATGTCAGGACCAGTACGTTTCATACAGCTTCATCTTGAACTGGAAGATCATTTGCCATTAATAGAAGCACATCGAATTTCTGATCAAGTAGAAATAAGATTGCTGGCAGCTTTTCCTCAAGCCGATATTCTAATCCATCAAGATCCATTCTCTGTTGTACATACCTCTGAACGCGTACAAAAATCGGCAGATTGGTAATCGATTCAGGTATTGGAAAGTTGCCCGTAATTGGCTATCTTTTCATCAATGCGGTAAATAAACGCGATACTGATATGTATCAACAAAGTTAACGGACAAAACTGTAATACTCTTACATAAGTAGAAAACTTACGTAATGTTGTGCAAATATAAGTAGTATTCCTTACAAGGAAATGTAACATATTGCACAAATAAAAGAATTTTGTCGGGGGCTTTTTCTGTAAGCCTCTAACGTAAAGTTTGAAATAAGATTCCCAAAAATCGAGGGTGAGCATGATTAAAAAGATCGGTGTTTTGACGAGTGGTGGTGACGCACCAGGTATGAACGCAGCCATTCGCGGCGTAGTGCGTACCGCGTTGTCTGAAGGTTTAGAAGTGTACGGTGTACACGACGGTTACCTAGGTCTTTATGAAGGTCGCATCGAAAAATTAGACCGCTCTAGCGTGTCTGATGTGATCAATAAAGGTGGCACGTTCCTTGGCTCTGCACGTTTCCCTGAATTTAGAGAAGTTGAAGTTCGTGAGCAAGCGATCAAAAACCTGAAGAAACATGATATTGATGCACTGGTTGTTATCGGTGGTGATGGTTCTTACATGGGTGCCAAAAAGCTAACTGAAATGGGTTACCCATGTGTCGGTCTGCCAGGCACTATCGACAACGACATCGCTGGTACTGATTACACTATTGGTTACCTAACGGCTTTAAATACAGTTATTGATGCGATTGACCGTCTACGTGATACATCATCTTCTCACCAACGAATCTCTATCGTAGAGATCATGGGTCGTCATTGTGGTGACCTAACTCTTATGTCTGCTATTGCGGGCGGTTGTGAATACATAATCACACCGGAAACTGGTTTAGATAAAGAGAAACTGATCGGTAACATCAAAGATGGTATTGCTAAAGGTAAAAAGCACGCCATCATCGCTCTAACTGAGCTAATGATGGACGCGAATGAACTTGCAAAAGATATTGAAGCTGCAACAGGTCGTGAAACTCGTGCAACGGTTCTTGGTCACATCCAACGTGGTGGTCGCCCTACTGCATTTGACCGTGTACTAGCGTCTCGTATGGGTAACTACTCTGTACATCTATTGTTAGAGGGTGAGGGTGGTCGTTGTGTTGGTATCCAAAAAGAACAGCTTGTTCACCATGATATCATTGACGCTATCGAGAATATGAAACGCCCAGTTCGCAATGATCTATATAAAGTCGCGGAAGAGCTATTTTAAGTCGCGGGTTACAAATGTAAGAAAGCCACCTCAACTGAGGTGGTTTTTTTTTGACTTGTTGTTTACAACCGTTCTGGGTTGTCGAGGTGCGGTGCGGGGATGAAAATTTTTGTGTACACCACGGCGTAATGATTTGACTCGGTATTCAGCTTTATCGACACCAAGCAATACCAGTAACATTAACAGGGTAATGATGATAGATTGCTGTAGGTAGCCAAGACCTATCATTAATCCTAGCGCCGCTAATACCCAGATAATAGCGGCAGAAGTAACACCGTGAATTTTTCCATCTAGCGTCATCATCACGCCTGCGCCTAAAAAACCGACGCCTGTAATAATTTGTCCTAACACACGGGCTTGTTCGAGGGTGTTTTCTGAAAGTGATATCGCCAAAGATATAAAAAAGTAGGTACCGGATATAACCAAAATGGAGGTGCGGATCCCGACGGGTTTACCACGAGTTTGGCGTTCAACCCCAATAAAGAGCCCATTTAAGGCGCAGCAAAGTAACGCCGCCCAGCTAAAGGGACCTAAGTCGAGATAATGTTCGAACGTTGCTTGCATGTCGACCTCCAACATCTAAGGAGTATCATTACAGTTGACCGTTCAAATGAGCAAAATATTCGAGTCTTTAAGTTTACTTTAGTTGTTGTATTCAGCAGCCGCTAGTTATTAACCGTTTGCCGTATGACTATTCCAAATGCAGATCGAGCGGCGTTTTGCTTGAGCGACCGCCAATTTCTCTGGTGAGTGTCGGCACTAAATATCCTGATACTCTTTCAATCAATTTTGCCATGAGTGCTTTGGCTTCATCATCACTGACAAAGAAGTGTGCAGCACCTTGTACTTTATCCAATACATGCAGGTAATAGGGCAGAACATTGGCATCAAACAATGCTTCGCTCAGTGCGACTAAGTCTTCAACTGTATCATTGACGCCTTTTAGCAATACGCTTTGATTTAATAAGATCACACCGGCTTTTTTTAGTTGCAGCGTTTTATCTTGCACCTCTTGATTGATTTCATTGGCGTGGTTGATGTGCGTGACTAGTATCACTTGTAATCGAGTGTCGCACAGTATTGATACCAACTCTTGTGTAATACGGGCGGGAATGACAACGGGTAAACGTGAATGGATACGTAACCGTTTAATATGTGGTATGTCGGCGATGCGTTCTATAAGCCATTTTAGTTCATCATCTTTAGCCATGAGTGGATCGCCACCGGATAAAATGATTTCATTTAGTTCAGGATGCGTTTGAATATAGTCTAAGCTCGTTTGCCAAACTCTTTTGCTGCCTTTGTTGTCTTGATAAGGAAAGTGACGGCGGAAGCAATAGCGGCAATTAACAGCACAGCCTCCTTTAACGATCATTAGCGCACGATTTTGATATTTGTGCAGTAAACCGGGGATCGCGTTGTCTTGTTCATCAAGCGGGTCGTTTGAGTACCCTTCATGCACCGCAAATTCATCCGATAAGGGTAATACTTGACGTAAAAGCGGATCAAAAGGATTGCCTTTTTCCATTCTATCAACAAAACTTTGCGGCACACGCTGTGCAAAAAGCGTTCTTGCTTCAAATCCGAGTTGCCAAGGTGAAGGTTCAATATCTAGTTGTTCTAGCAGTTTTGTAGGATCGGAGATCCCATTCGCTAGCTGTTCGAGCCAGTTTTGCTCAACAGAATCGATATTTCGGGTTATGATGTACGGCATTAAATTTAACTCGAAGAATGGTAAGAGGAAAAAATGGCTACTGTTAGCACGAATGAATTCAAAGGCGGTCTTAAAATTATGCTTGATAACGAGCCTTGTGTCATTCTCGAAAACGAGTTTGTAAAACCAGGCAAAGGTCAGGCATTCAACCGCGTTAGAATCCGTAAGCTGCTTTCTGGTAAAGTTCTAGAGAAAACATTTAAGTCTGGCGACACTGTAGAAGTGGCAGACGTAATGGAGATCGATCTAGATTACCTATACAGCGATGGCGAATTCTATCACTTTATGAACAGCGAATCGTTTGAACAAATCGCTGCAGATATGAAAGCGGTTGGCGAAAGCTCGAAATGGTTAGTTGAAAACAACACTTGTATGCTGACTCTTTGGAACGGCAACCCAATTGCTGTAACACCACCAAACTTCGTTGAGCTAGAAGTTATAGAAACAGATCCTGGTCTAAAAGGCGACACTCAAGGTACGGGTGGCAAACCTGCAACGCTATCTACTGGTGCAGTAGTACGTGTTCCACTATTCATCTCAATTGGTGAAGTGATTCGGGTTGATACTCGTTCAGCTGAATACGTAAGCCGCGTGAAATAATTTGAGCAAAAACAAAAAAGGTCACTTAGGTGGCCTTTTTTGTTTTTATGCTAACTTTGATATGACACAATTCCAATTATCGGATATCTCACTACACTGATAAATATGAATCAAACGCTGCAAATCTGGCTTGATGCCGCTCGTCCAAAAACTTTGCCATTGGCACTAGTCTCTATATTGACTGGTAGTGTTTTGGCGTTCTCTAGCCACCATTTTTCTTTATCGGTTTCCGTATTGGCATTTATCACGGCAACCTTATTACAGATTTTGTCGAATCTGGCGAATGATTATGGAGATGCAGTCAAAGGAACGGACAACGAAGCACGTTTAGGACCGACAAGAGCGATTCAATCTGGTGCGGTTACGCCAAAAACCATGAAGCAAGCGATTATGGTGAACGTTGTTTTAACCATAGTCGCGGGTTTGACATTGGTATTGCATGCACTCAATAGCTGGGAAAGTATTCTTGCCTTCATCGGCCTTGGGATGCTTGCGATAGCTGCAGCGATTGCCTATACCGTAGGCAACAAACCATACGGTTATGCTGGATTAGGTGACATCTCGGTCTTTATATTTTTTGGTTTATTGGGTGTGGCTGGAACCTATTTCCTTCATACCAGTATTGTTGACTTATCATTAGTATTACCTGCGATTGGCTGCGGTCTATTAGCTGTTGCCGTACTTAATATTAACAACATGCGTGACATTGAGAACGATGACCTGTGTGGCAAGCGAACGGTTGCTGTTCGTTTAGGGGAAAAGCGCGCAAAGCTGTATCATTTTGCTTTGCTTTCTGGGGCGTTGAGTGCCTTTATTACCTACTTGCTACTGCAACCGTCACCGTTATGGATCATGTTGCCATTTCTATTGAGCATATTTGTTATTTACAAGCACTCTAAAGCAGTTTGGTTAGCGAACAGACCAGCTGAAATTGCGCCAATGATGCCCGTCATTGTAAAGTGTTCATTGTTGACTAACTTATTATTTGCTGGAGTTGTTATAGCTCAAACTCTAGTGAGTTAAATACACCTTGTCATTGCAATGATGAAGTGACTGGATATACTCGATTATATGACCAATGCTATGAGAAAAAACGCTATGGAATACAACACTTCAGCATTATGCGATATCTACTTAGAACAAGTAGACGTTGTGGAGCCAATGTTCAGTAACTTTGGCGGCAGTGCGTCGTTTGCTGGCCAAATCACGACAGTTAAATGTTTTGAGGACAATGGCATCATTCGCGAGATTTTGGAACAAGATGGCGTTGGTCGAGTATTGTTAGTGGATGGCGGAGGTTCGCTGCGCCGTGCACTGGTAGATGCAGAAATAGCATCATTAGCCGAAGAGAACGAATGGGAAGGCATTGTTGTTTACGGCAGTGTGCGTGAAGTGGATGAGCTGGAAGACATGAGTATTGGTATTCAAGCTCTTGCTTCAATCCCTGTTGGCGCAACCAGTAAAGGAGATGGTGAAACTGATATCCCCGTCAATTTTGGTGGTGTTACGTTTATCCCAGAAGATTACCTCTACGCAGACAATACTGGCGTTATCCTTTCTCAAGAACCACTCAACATCGACCTTGAGTTAGATGAACAGGTTGAAGATAACGACATTTGATTTTTTAAAATAGCCAGCGATTCGCTGGCTATTTTATTTGTTACTGTCCGGTCTGTGTCTATATTGCTGTCTTAATTTGAGCGCAAAAAGATAGCTGAGTATCCCACCTAAGATATTACCCGCTGCAATGCCGAAGAAAACGCCCTCAACACCAAAGATTATGCCCCCTAACCAAGCCAAAGGTAGGGTGAACAAAAAGAGGCGCATCGCACTCCATTGAAATGCTTTAATTGGCTGGTACAAAGCATTTAGACCTGACACCAACATCATCATTACCCCTTGAAAACCGTAACTGAAGGGGACCACTATTAAGTAATGCCATAGCTGATTTTGAACGGCTTGTTCTTGAGAAAAAAGAGCAGATAATGGAATGCTCAGTGGCACCATCACAATGAATACCCCCAACTGAAAGATGATAGCGAACCGCATACTTAAGAACAGCCCATCGAAGCTGCGCTCCGGGTTATTGGCACCAAAGTTTTGTGCCATGAATGGCGTGAGTGCAGAGGTGAGAGACATCAAAACTAAGATCAGGATTGACTCTATTCGCTGTGCAGCCCCATAAGCTGCGACGACAGCCGTTCCGTGGGTTGAAAGGATCATCATAAACAACGCACCAGAAAGTGGGGACATCGCATTAGACAGGGCTGCTGGTGTGCCAATCTTTAATATCATTCTCCAATCTTCGCTGATAAATCGCAGATTTGGCCAAGCGAGCAACTTCTCGCGCTTGATCAGTACGTAGAGAGAACTAAGCAGTGCGCCAAGCCAACTGAATGCACTCGCGATGGCGGCTCCTTGAATACCTAGCTCAGGGAAAGGACCGTAACCAAAGATAAGTAATGGATCGAGAAGACCATTGATCATGCCTGCGAGTAACATAATTTTAGCGGGGGTTTTGGTGTCTCCTGTTGCTCGTATGGCGCTATTTCCCGCCATTGGAATCACCAGTAGTGGGATAGAAAAATACCAGATCGCCATGTATTGCTCGATAAGCGGGATGAGTTTTTCTTCCGCACCTAACGCAAGAAACAGTGGCTCAATGGTAAATAACCCCAGTGTTGAAGCGAAGGTAACCAATATGACAGCAAGTAATACGCCATGGCTGGTAAACCTTGCGGCATCTTGAGCTTGGCGCTGACCAAGTAATCGACCAATATTGGTCGAGAGCCCCATGCCAATACCCATGGTGATGCAATTAACAGTGAAAGTGACCGGAAAGGTATAACTGATAGCGGCAAGCGCTTCGGTACCGAGTAGGGAAATAAAGAAAGTATCGACTAGGTTAAACATCAATATGGCAATCATGCCCACAGTCATGGGAATGGTCATTTGCCGTAGCACTTTAGGTATGGAGCCAGTTAATAGGCCGTGTTTATCGTGCATAAAACAGTCGAACTGAAGGAAAAGAGTAGAATACTTGATTCAAACTCAGTGTGACAGGGATTCGTGACTAATTTGCTGGAAACCTTGTTGGGCTTGTTTCTTGTTTAGATAGCAGTGACAAAAAGGCCAGCTTAAGCTGACCTTTGAATCAAATCGTTTTTCAATTAGTTGAGTGACGAGGTGACAATCAAGTGAACGAAAGGCACGAATATCGCCACAACAATAGCTAAGTCGAAAAAATTAAGCTTTTGCTGCCGCTGCTGCGCGAGCGATTGCTGCGAAGCCTTTTGCATCAAGAGCTGCACCACCAACTAGAGCGCCATCGATGTCTGGTTGTGAGAAGTAAGCTTCAGCGTTTTCTGGCTTAACAGAGCCGCCGTATTGAATAATTACTTGCTCTGCTACTGCAGCATCTTTCGCGGCGATAAGAGCGCGAATAGAAGCGTGGATACGTTGTGCATCTTCAGCTGTCGCTGCTTTACCCGTACCGATAGCCCAGATTGGTTCGTATGCGATAATCGCATCGTTAAGCGCTTCAACACCGTATGCATCGATCACTGCATTGATTTGACGAGCACAAACCGCTTCAGTTTCACCGGCTTCGTTTTGCGCATCAGATTCACCGATGCAGAAAACAGGCGTTAGACCGTTTTCTTTTAGGAAAGCAAATTTCTTAGCAACGAATTGGTCAGATTCAGCGTGGTATTCACGACGCTCAGAGTGACCAATGATGATGTGAGTTGCACCAAAGTCTTTCAGCATCGCTGGAGACATATCGCCAGTGAATGCACCGCTGTTGTTTAGGTCAGTGTTTTGTGCACCTAGGATGATCTTGTTACCGCCTTCCGCGATTAGACGCTCAGCTAGATCGATGTAAAGTGCTGGTGGAGCAACGGCTACGTCTACACCTTCAATACCTTCAAGCTCAGCGTTAAGACCAGTTAGCAGCTCAGTTACCATTGCTTTGCTACCGTTAAGTTTCCAGTTACCCATCACTACAGGACGACGCATAGGAATATCTCCATATCAAAATTAAAGTATTAATGTAAAAAATCTACGTAAGAATATAACAGAATAAATCCACTAGATCATGACCCGTATCATTTCTTAATGGGATCTCGATTGACGCTCAAAACAAATCGCTACTGTGTTGTAAGACTGAAGTTGTATCAGTGATCTCTTAGACAGAATGATAGCAACTGGCTCGGAATTTGAGAGTGAAATTGGTATTAGTGCCTTGTCGATGATTCGCAAACAGGGAAAGTTATGCCACATTTGGTTATGGAATATTCAAATTCGGTTGATGAGCGGGTGAATACTCAACGACTACTGGAAGATTTACATCACATTGCGATCCAGTCTGGTTTGTTTGATGCCCCCTCGTTAAAGTCACGCTCACTTCGTTATCACGATTGGCTCGTAGGGGAAGAAGCTGATAGTGTAGATTTTATCCATGTTACGTTTGAGTTGTTAGATGGTCGATCAGCCGAACAGAAAAGAGATCTATCTCGTCAGTTGATGTCAGTTCTGCAAGGGCAAGCCAGTCATGTTCGTAGCTTAACGATCAACGTTCGTGATATGGACCGAGAATGTTGTCAGAAAGTGGTTAATTAGATCTTAGTATTTTTTAGGTAAGAATAATGTCGATGAAAGAGTTACTGTTTTCCTTTCAAGGGCGAATTGGACGTAAAGTCTATTGGGCTTGGAATGTGTTTTATTACTTGATGATTGTTGGATTTGGCGTTGGGGTCAACTCACTTTTCCCTGCGTATGCTCATCTGATTTTCCCCGTGTTTTTAATTTTTGTCTTAATACCGGATTTGGCGATTACTGCAAAGCGGTGGCATGACCGAGGTAAATCGAGTTGGTGGTTGTTGCTCAATATTCCCCTAGTCATAGGGCGAATGACGGTGCCAGCCGCGGATCCGACTATTATCACAGATACCACTACATTAGAGATGCTGATATCGCTTGCTGCCCTAGCATGTGGTGTGTGGATTTTAATTGAGTGCGGTTTTCTACCTGGGAAGGCTAGTGACAATCAGTATGGTCCAGAGCCTAGATAAAAATCAGTTCAGGTTGAATAGTTAAATTCATATAAAAAGAGCAAGCTAATCAGCTTGCTCTTTTTATATCCTTCATCATTTACTTGCGTAGTAATATCTCTTCGACTAGATGATTGGCACCTTTCTTCAATACCAACTGCGCTCGTCCTCGAGTGGGTAAGATGTTGTCTTCTAGATTGATGCCGTTAATGCTACGCCAAATATCACGCGCTTTTGCGATGGCTTGCTGTTCAGTCAGTTGGGTGTAATGACTGAAGTAAGAGCCTGGTTTAGTAAAAGCTCCTTGGCGGAACTTTAAAAATCGTTCGACATACCAGCTTTCGATAACATCCGTATCGGCATCGACATACAGCGTGAAATCGAGGAAGTCGGAGACAAATACTCGATGAGGCTCGTGAGGGTAGTCCATACCACTTTGCAGTACGTTAAGACCTTCAATGATTAAAACATCCGGTCGATCGATGGTTTTGACTTCGTCAGTGATATTGTAAGTAATGTGGGAGTATAATGGCACTTGTAAATTTGGCTTGCCCGCTTTTATATCGGAAACAAACTCTACCAATCGTTTTATATCATAGGACTCAGGGAAGCCCTTGCGATGCATGATCCCACGCTCATCAAGTACGTGTTTGGGGTAGAGAAAGCCATCGGTGGTAACCAACTCGACTTTTGGGTGGTTTTCCCAGCGAGAGAGCAACGCCTTAAGTAAACGTGCTGTGGTACTTTTACCGACCGCGACACTGCCTGCAATACCGATAATAAAGGGAGGGGAACTATTGGTTGCGCCAAGGAAATTATGCAATACGCTATTACGACTTTGACGAGCTTCAATGTAAAGATTTAGCAGTCGTGCAAGTGGTAAGTAGATTTCCACCGATTCTTCCATAGTCAGGTTTTCGTTGACGCCTTGCAACTCTCTCAAATCCTCTTTGGATAAAGTCATAGGAACTGAATTGCGCAATTCAGCCCACCGTTGTCGATTGAAAGAGAGGTATGGCGTCATAGTTTTCCTAACTAGTTTTTATCGCACGAAAACTGCGAACATACATCAAGAGTGCAAGAAATCAAATCACTAGCGAGCAAGAATCATTTTTTATCGGCAAAACTGTGCGAAAATTCAGCAAATGAACGGAATCTCAGTAAAATAAATACTTTTTTTAAATTTGCTATTGCAAGCTATAAAATCATTCAATAGAATGCGCACCACTTATGCCGACTTAGCTCAGTAGGTAGAGCAACTGACTTGTAATCAGTAGGTCACCAGTTCGATTCCGGTAGTCGGCACCATTCTCTTCTGTTTTTTTTTTTTTGAAACAGCAGTGATGAGAATGGAATAAAAATTTGGAGGGGTTCCCGAGTGGCCAAAGGGAGCAGATTGTAAATCTGCCGGCACTGCCTTCGATGGTTCGAATCCGTCCCCCTCCACCATATTCTTTAGGAAATAGCTCGAAGAGTTACGTGTGCGGGCATCGTATAATGGCTATTACCTCAGCCTTCCAAGCTGATGATGCGGGTTCGATTCCCGCTGCCCGCTCCACTTATTATACAGTGCTGATATAGCTCAGGCGGTAGAGCGCATCCTTGGTAAGGATGAGGTCCCCAGTTCGATTCTGGGTATCAGCACCAGCTCTAAAGCAAAATTTTCCTTTTGATATATACTTTATCACCAATAAGTTTGGTTACGTGGTCATCTGCGCCACTTAAATCCGTACCTAGAGGGACAACTCATGTCTAAAGAAAAATTTGAACGTGTAAAACCGCACGTAAACGTTGGTACTATCGGCCACGTTGACCACGGTAAAACAACTCTAACTGCTGCTATCTGTACTACTCTTGCTAAAGTGTACGGTGGTGTTGCTAAAGATTTCGCATCTATCGATAACGCTCCAGAAGAGCGCGAGCGCGGTATCACTATCTCTACTTCACACGTAGAATACGATACTCCAGCACGTCACTACGCACACGTAGACTGTCCAGGACACGCGGATTATGTTAAAAACATGATCACAGGTGCTGCACAGATGGACGGTGGTATCCTAGTTGTTGCTGCAACAGATGGTCCAATGCCTCAAACTCGTGAGCACATCCTACTAGGCCGTCAGGTTGGTATCCCTTACATCATCGTATTCATGAACAAATGTGAYATGGTAGATGACGAAGAGCTACTAGAACTAGTAGAAATGGAAGTTCGTGAGCTTCTTTCTGAATACGATTTCCCAGGTGATGACCTACCAGTTATCCAAGGTTCTGCACTAGGCGCACTACAAGGCGAAGAGCAGTGGGAAGCGAAAATCGTTGAGCTAGCTGAAGCACTAGACAGCTACATCCCAGAACCTGAGCGTGCAATCGATCTGCCATTCCTAATGCCAATCGAAGACGTATTCTCAATCCAAGGTCGTGGTACAGTAGTAACTGGTCGTATCGAGCGCGGTATCCTAAACGTAGGTGACGAAGTAGCAATCGTAGGTATCAAAGAGACTACAACTACTACTTGTACTGGTGTTGAAATGTTCCGTAARCTGCTTGACGAAGGTCGTGCAGGTGAGAACGTTGGTGCACTTCTACGTGGTACTAAGCGTGATGACGTTGAACGTGGYCAAGTACTAGCTAAGCCTGGTTCAATCACTCCACACACTAAGTTCGAGTCAGAAGTATACGTACTTTCTAAAGATGAAGGCGGCCGTCATACTCCGTTCTTCAAAGGCTACCGTCCACAGTTCTACTTCCGTACAACTGACGTAACTGGTGATATCTCTCTACCAGAAGGCGTAGAAATGGTAATGCCTGGCGACAACATCCAAATGGTTGTAGAGCTAATCGCTCCAATCGCAATGGATGATGGCCTACGTTTCGCTATCCGTGAAGGTGGCCGTACAGTAGGTGCTGGTGTTGTTGCTAAGATCTTCG